>NZ_DBHKZA010000023.1:0-73118 GCF_057314935.1 Achromobacter sp. | reverse complement strand
AAAATCCCCCGCCGCAAGGCGTGCCGGTTCGATTCCGGCCCCGGGCACCATCAAAATTGCTTTCAGCATGCACGTCGCTGGAAGACATCGCAGTCCGCTCCCCGCCTCGGGGGACATCCCACCGTAGCGTCAGGTACAGTTCCAGTACCGTGATGTGGCGCATGCCGCAAGACATTCCGCACCCTGCGCGATGACGACAAAAACCTACCGGCACTACCGCTTCGGCATCATTATCTCGATCGCGTTGGCGGGCTGGCTTGCCGCGCTGGGCCTCATCGCCGTGGCCTCCCCGAACCTCGGCTGGGGCATCGTGGCCGTGATCACGGCGGCGATCTGGGTGGGCGGGCCGCTTGCGATCGTGCTGGTGGTCGCGTGGTTCGCCTATATGGCGCGCGACCGCGGGCAGGTGCCGGGCCGCGTGCATGCGGTGCTCTTCCTGCCGACCTTGGCGGCCTTGCTGATTTATCCCATCAGCGAATCCATCGAGCAGGGAAAGTACGATTCGTTCAGCGCCGCCCATCCGCCCATTGCCGAAACGCATATCAACCTGAGTGGCAAGGACCTGTGGATCGATACCAAGCCCTACGCCAGCACCTGGTCGGGCGCGGGTCCGGACATGCCGCTTGCGGCCAGCGAACCCGCGCGTTTCGCGGCCTTTACCCGCTACCCCAACCCGCAATCGAACCCCAGCGCGTTTCCTTATACGGGCGCGCGCTTGAACGACAACCTGGAGCGCTACACCTATCGTGTCGCGTCCGGCGAAAGGGGCGCTTCACTACCAATGACCCGTCTTCCCTACCCCGACGTATCGCCGTTCTTTCCGATCCTTGGCAAGAAGGAAGCAACGATGCTCAGGCATCTCTATTTCCACTATCCCGATCATGTGGAAGTTGCACCCGCGCTGCAACGCCTGGCGGGCATGACTGAGCAGCAGCTGGACGGCAAGAAGCTGAAAGGGCTGGTGTTGTTCAAGGCCCAGAACTACACGCCGAACGGCATTGCTCGGCTGGAGATCAATGGGCGAACGCTGGACGTCGGCGACCGCGCACTCGCTTCGGTGGCGCCGCTACCCGCAACCTGCCACGACTTCGCGTATCCGGTGGGCGGAGCGTTCCTGGATCTGGACCAACCGCTGACCGTGCGTTGGCAGACGGTTGATGCGCCGCAGACCTGGCAGACGGCTACCCTGCAAGTTCCGGCCTTCCGGCCGCCTCGGCCTGTGGACGGGGAATCGACGCTGTTGCGTGTCCAGCTCTATTTCCTGCCGGATGGTAGCGTTGAGGGCGAACGTTTTGTCGAGGTCCGGCAGTCTCGCAATCAACTGGCCATACGCGCGACGGGCGTCCCGACGCGGGCAGCCGCTTATGCCGGCTGCGGCGGCGCCTTCAGTGCGTTCAATCCGCAAACGGTGAAGCTGCTGGCGGACTAACTTTCGCTTCAAAGCAAACCCCGCTTTCGCTCAAACCGTGTACCGTTGACAAAAGTCATGATATTCACCGCAGTACTTCAGATAGGCTTATGCGCACTATGAAAGGCAAGTCCTCGTCCACCAAGGATGGCTATTTGTTTTCTGATCAGATAGGTCACCTGCTGCGGCGGGTCTATCAGCGGCATACCGCCCTATTCCAGCAATACATTCCCGACTCCCAACTCACCGCCGCGCAATTCGTCGTGCTGTGTTCGGTGCGGGACCATGGCGCGAGCTCGCTGGCCGACCTGGTCAAGGCGACGGTCATCGACCAGGCCACCGTGCGCGGCGTGGTCGACCGGTTGAAGCAGCGCGAACTGGTTCAGGTGGACCACGACCCGATCGACCGCCGCAAGGTCGTCATCAATCTGACGCCCATCGGGCAGGAACTGGTCGCCCAGATGGAACCGTTCGCCAAGCAGATCACCGAAAGCACGTACGGCAACCTGAACCCCGCCGAACGCCTGGCGCTGGATTTCCTGCTGACCAAAATGCTGAACGGCGACGAACAGGCCTGAAGCCCGTTCGCCGCCGTTGCTCATTCGGCCTGGCAATCAGCCAGGCGACCCGTCAAGCCCGGATCACTCGAGCGCGCGGTTGCGCGACTCCACGTCCACCGACCAGATGGAGATGGCGCCGGCCACCAGCATGCTGGACAGCACGACCAGCGACAGCGTGAAGTGGCTGGTCATGATGGGTGCGATGATGGCCGGCGCAAACAGCCCGCCAAACCGTGCCACCGCCCCCGCCATGCCCATGCCGCTTGCGCGCAGGTCGGTCGGGTAGACCTCGGGCGTGAACGCATACAAGGCGCCCCAGGTTCCCAGCAGCGAGAAACTCATCAGCAAGGTGGAACCGATCACCACCGCCGGCGACGTGCCCAGGCTGTACAGCATGCACCCCACGGCGCTCAGGATCAGGAAGCCGACCAGCGTGGGCTTGCGGCCCCAACGCTCCACCCCGTATGCAGACAGCGCAAAGCCGGGCAACTGGACCAGCGCCAGCAGCACCAGGAATTCCTGGCCGCGCATGAAGGCGAAGCCTTCCGTGCTGAGCTTGACGGGAAGGTAGACGAAGACGCCGTAGTAGGCGATGGAGATCAGCGCCCATGCCAGGAACAGCCCGATGCTGCGACGGCGGTAGCTGGCCGAGAACAGCGCGAACATCGATTTGTGCACCGGCACTTCCGGCTGCAGGTGGGGCAGATCGACGTCGCGGCGGTTGACCCGCGCCACGCGCTCCAGCACCTTGCGCGCCTGGTCCGATTTGCCGTTGCGGTTCAAGTACATCGGCGACTCGGGGATGTAGAAGCGCAGCACCACGCCGATCAGGGCGGGCAGCCCGGTCACGAAGAAGATCACGCGCCAGGCGTCATCGCCCCAGGACGTTGCGGCCAGCGCCAGCAGCGCCAGGAAAATGGTGCCCACAGCCCAGAAGGATTCCAGCAGCACCAGCCAGCGGCCGCGACGGTCGCTGGGCAGGAATTCCGCCATCATCGTGTAGTCCACAGGCAGCGTGCCGCCCACGCCGATGCCCGTCAGGAACCGCAGGAACAACAACCACGTGAACTCCGGCGCGAAGGCCGATGCCACGCCGGCGCAGGCGTCGATGACCACGGCGATCATCAGGACCGGACGCCGCCCGATACGGTCGGCCATCCGGCCGAAAACAAACGCGCCGATCAACATGCCGATGAAGAAGAACGTGCCGCTTTGCAACGCCTGCGGCACGGTGATGCCGAAGGTCTTGGCGATAGACGGCGCACTGAAGCCGATCGACAGCACCTGCATGGCATCCGCCATCCAGACCAGGCCGAAGATCACGAAGAGCCGATACTGGAACTTGCCGACACCTGCCACCTGAATGGCCTTGTCCACTGAAACCAATGAAGCTGACATAGATGAAAAACCCCTTGTTGTGATCAACACAAACTGCTGCACGCGTTGTGGCCGCGCTTCCTTTAGTTCAGCTCCGCGTGCTCGCGCAGCCTGCTAATCGTGTTCGTCGGGTCTGGCCAGGGGTCTTTGCCTGGCGCATGGCGTTCCCGCAAGTAGCCGATCAGGTCCAAAATCTGCCTGTCGTCCAGCGCGTCCTTGAAGCCCGGCATGTAGCCCAGCTCGTCGTTGGCCGGGGTCTGGATGCCGTTGAGAATCACCTGGATCAGGTTGTCGGGCGTTGCGGCGTGCATATTGGTGTTCGAACTCAACAGCGGCTTCACGCCGAACAGCGTGGGGCCGCTGCCGGCTTCATGGCAGACGGCGCACGCGTTCTGATAGACGCGTTCGCCGTTTGCGCGCCGGCCCTGGAGCGATTGGATCGTGGCGGCGGCAGCCGCGGGTTGCGAATTCGGTTGCGCCGTCGATTGCGAAGCCGGCTGCGATGCGGGAACGGAAACGGGAACCGTCGTCGGTGCCCGCGAGGGTTCCGCTGACGGCTTGGCCGCCGTAGCGCCCGCCGCTTGCGGCAAGTCCAGCAAATAGGTCGTGATGGCCTTCACGTCGCTGTCGGGCAGCTCGGCCAAGCCATGGATCACCGGCGCCATCGGCCCGGCCGCCACGCCGTGGCGCGGGGAATATCCCGTGCGCAAGTACTGGAACAGTTCGTCTGCCGTCCAGGCGCGGGCACCCGTGGCCAGCTGGTTCAGCGCGGGCGCGGTCCAGCCCTCGGCCTCGCCACCGGCCAGGTAGTGCGCACCCGTCTTCTCCGCACCCAGCCGGTTACGCGGCGAGTGGCAGGCCGCGCAATGGCCCGCCCCCTGCACCAGATAGGCGCCGCGCAGCCATTGCGCGCCGCGCGACGGATCCGGCGTAAAGGGCGTAGCGTCGTGGAACAGCGCATTCCAGCCCGCCAGCAGCGGACGAAAATTGAACGGGAAGGCCAACTGCGTCTTGGGCGGCTCGGCCCGCACGGCAGGCTGCGACATCAGATAGCCGTACAGCGCCTGCATGTCCGCGTCGCTCAGCTTGGCGTAGGCCGTGTACGGGAACGCGGGATACAGCTGCCGCCCGTCCTGGTGGACGCCGTGGCGCATGGCGCGCTCGAAGGCGGTGTACGACCAGCGGCCGATGCCCGTGTCGTTGTCGGGCGTGATGTTGGTGGTGTAGATCGTGCCGAACGGCGTGTCCAGCGCCAGGCCGCCCGCATTGGCTTTGCCGCCGGGCGCGGTGTGGCAGGCGACGCAATCGCCCGCGGCCGCCACCAGGCGCCCGCGTTCGATGGCGCGCATTGAATACAGCGACACGTCCGGGCCGGCGGTCAGCGGCAGCGCCGGCTTCATCGGCCACAACGCGGCGGCCATGCCGGCCAGCCCCGCCATGCCAGCGGCCAGCCACACCCAGCCGCGCGCCAACGGATTACGCGAGCGATCCCGGCGACGGCCAGCCAACGCCACGCGCAACTGCTCGGAATCAAACGGCACTTGCCGCAGGCGCACGCCCGTTGCGTCCTGGATGGCATTGGCGATGGCGGCGGCGGCCGGTAACGTCACGACGCCGTCCATGCTCAGTTGCCCCTGCGTCACCCCACCACCGTCGACACCATCACGGCGAGACAGGTCTTTGGCCCCTTCGTATCGACCCAACGCGCCTGATTTCTGCTCGTCAGCGGCATTGATGGCCGGACTGGACCAGTCATCGAATGCCGGCGGGCCTGCCAGCAGGCGGCGGGCATTGGCCAGCAGCCGCGGCGTCTGCTGTTCGATTGCCGGCAGGACCGGTGCGCGCTGCGCCGGATGCAGATGCTGGCTGTCGTGGCCGGCCACGACCCGCGTCACATCGACCTGCCCGGTTTGAGGCTGCACGGTGACTTCGGCCACCCAGGCGCTCCACACCATCCGGGCCGCACCGCTCTCGTCCACACACTGCACCTGCGCCGTGGCGAAGCCCCTGCCCCGCAAGGTGCCGAGGCGCGTCTCGCCCTCGTCCTCCGCTGCAGGCAGACCCGCCTGCTCCACGACCCGACGCGCCAGCTCCCGGCCCTGCCCCGCGGGCAGATGCTGCAACCGCCAGGCCAGCGGATCTTCATCACGGGCCAGTGCCTGCTCATGCCACCGGCTTTCCTGGGCAAACACTTGCGCCGCGTTCAGCTCGTCGACGCTGGCGCGGAGCGGCACGGAAGCCCGCTTGCCGGTCTGCACCGCAACGTCGCTGTGCACCGTCGGCTGCGCGGCGGCCCGCGCCTGCCCAGGCTGGCTCAATAGGCGAGCCAAGCTGGGGCGCATCGCCCAAGGCGCGTCCGCGGTAAATGCCGTGGTCAAAGCCTGATTGCCACCAGCGGCGGGCACCATCGCAGCCGGACCCGGAACCGGCTCGATCCAGTCGGCCGCTTGCGGCACGTACAGCACCAGCTCATCCGCTGCCTCGGCCTGGCAGGCCACGCAGACCGGCCGGCCTACCGCCTGCGACAGCAACGCCGCATCCGCGGCCGCATCCATCAGATCCAGCGGATGCACCGCATCCGATCCCCCAACGAGCGCATCATCGGCATCAACAACCGTCAGCCCTATCGCTGCCTCGGGCTGTTGCAGCACGGCAGCCAGCTCGCCCCGCAGAATCTGTTGAACCGCCTGCGTGCAAGCCGGCAGCCACACGCTGGTATGCCCGTTCAGGCTCCATGCAGTGACCCGAACGCCCACGCGGGGTTCATCCGACGGAAGCCGCAGGCCGTAACCGACCAGATCGGGGCCGGACGAAGACAAGCGGGGAGTCTCGACCGCAGGCCCCCCCTGCCAAACGGGCGCCAGATCCACAGCCGCCTGGCGGGCGTACAGCGGCGATACCGCCACCACGCCCACGAAGTGCGTGTGCTGCACCACGGCCACCACCCCGGCCCGGGTTCGGACCTCAGCCAGGCGCGCGCCCAGCAATTGGCTTCCGCGGTAACGCGTGCCGTCCCACGCCAGTTCAGGCGGACGCAACGCAATGCCGTGCAGCAGATCGGGGGGCAATGCGGCCGGCAGGCAAGCGTTACCCGACGGGGCCGCGCAAGCGTGCGCGCTCATCGGGCGGGCTCTTGCGTGACAGCCGCCGCGCGCAATTGCACGGCCCGCAACGCCGCCTGCATGATTTCCACATGCGTGCCGCAGCGGCACAGGTTGTGGTGCAGTTCGCTGCGCAGCGCTTGCTCGGTGGGGCAGGGGTTGCGGCGCAACAGGGCCTCCACCGTCATGATCATTCCGTTCAGGCAATAGCCGCACTGCGCCGCCTGGCAGTCGATGAACGCCTGCTGCGTCGGCCCGGGCTGCTGCCGCGTGCCCAGCCCTTCCAGCGTGGTCACCGCCCGCCCTTGCGCCGCCCTGACCGGGATCACGCAAGACCGCGCCGCCACGCCGTCGATCAGCACCGTGCACGCGCCGCATTCGCCCAGGCCGCAGCCGTACTTCGGGCCGTTCAACTCAAGGTCGTTGCGCAGCACGTGCAGCAGCGCCGTATCGGGCGCTGCCGACACGTCGTGCGCGCTCCCATTGACCGTCAAGCGGATCGGTTGCGGGGCGCTGCTTGGATTGACTGAGGATCCCATGGGCGTGGCGCGTGGCTGCAGTTTGAAAGGGTGAAAGGTTGCCGCTACGCGGGCCAGGGATCAAGTCCCTTCTTTTGCCGGGGTCCCTTGTTGCCCGGCGTCGCGGCGCGCATCATGCCGCGGCCCGGGCTTTGGGCTCGACCAGCGGCTCGCTGAAGACGTCGTAGCCGAAACACCACGACGGGTCTTCATTGGTGCGCAACCAGGTGTTGTCGTGCGAAATGCGCTGCACCTTGCTGGCGCGCTCGGCACGGTTCGCCTCATACAGCGCAAACGCCAGTTCGTGATGGTCCACGCCCACTTCCTTGAAGCAGCGCGCCAACATCGCGCCGTCTTCGATGGCCATGGCCGCGCCCTGCGCCATGTGGGGCTTCATCGGATGGCAGGCGTCGCCCAACAGCACCAGGCGGCCTAGGCTCCACAGCGGCAGCGGATCGCGCTCCAGCAGCGACCACTTGGTCACCTCTACCGTAGCGTCGATCAGCGCCTGCACCGTGGGATGCCAGCCGCTGAAGGCCTCGCGCATTTCGTCCTTGCTGCTGGGCAGCCAGCGGTCGTTCAAGTCCCAATGCTCCACCGGCACGCCAGTGACGTAATAGAGCTCGTCGGCCTTGCCGGTCACGAAGTAGGTCATCATGTGGCGGTCGTCGCTCCACCACTTCACGCAGGCATCGAACGGCAACATGCCGCCCTTGACCGGCGGCGTCGGGAACACCGCGCGGTGCGCCAGATACCCCGCGTATTTCGGCAGTTCGGGCCCCAGCAATTCTTCGCGGATCCGCGAGTTCACGCCGTCGGCGCCGATCACGATGTCGGCCTCTTCCGACGTGCCGTCGGCAAAGTGCATCACCACCACGTCGCCCCGGTCTTCTACCTTGGTCAAGGACTTGTCGTAGGCGACGGCGCTTTTCGGCAGCGCGTCGATCAGCAAGGCGTGGAAGTCGCCCCGATGCACCGTGAGGTAGGACGCGCCGTAGTGTTTGACGGCGTAGTCGCCCAGCGGAATCTGCGCCAGGATGTCGCCCGTTTGCCAGTGGCGGCTGTACCAGTAGTCGGGATGGGAGCCTTGGGCGTTCAGCGCGTCTTCCACGCCGATGCGGCGCAGGATCTTCATGACGTTGGGCCCCACATGGATGCCGGCCCCTAGCCGCGAAAAACCCGGCGCCTGCTCATAGACGCGGACGTTCAGTCCTTCGTTGAGCAACAGCGCGGCGGTTGCGGCGCCGCCAAGACCGGCGCCGACGATGGCGATGCGGGGGGATGTAGACACGGAGCTTCTCCTTGCTGGATGGTCAATGACTGGATAAGTGAATGCTTGAACACGTTGCCGGCCGCCGCTCGGTCGATGCCTGAACACGGCCTGGGGATTTGAAAATTATGAAGTACACACTTCATTTCTCGACATCTATTTTTTCAAACCACGCGTAAACCCGAAGAAAGATCACCAAAATAGTGCATGTTTTTCACCGCATTAGGTGAAAACCACTATGAAAACCAGGTTGGCTATCTGCCTCGCTCTTTGCAAGAATAGAGCGTATACGCTTCTTTTGAATTTATCGGAAACCCTAGGCCCACCCTTCAAGGCACCCCATGACGAAGAATTTTCGAATCGGCCAGATCGTCCCCAGTTCCAACACGACCATGGAAACCGAAGTCCCCGCGATGCTGCAGGCGCATTCGTCGCTGCGGCCCGAAGACCGCTTCACGTTCCATTCCAGCCGGATGCGCATGAAGAAGGTGCAGAAGGAAGAGCTGGCAGCCATGGATGCCGAGAGCGACCGCTGCGCGCTGGAACTGAGCGATGCGCGGGTCGACGTGTTGGGCTACGCCTGCCTGGTGGCCATCATGGCGATGGGCCGGGGCTACCACCGCGTCTCGCAGAAGCGGCTGACTGAGCGCACCGCCGAAAACGGCGCGTCCGCCCCCGTCATCACCAGCGCCGGGGCCTTGGTTGACGCGCTGCACGTCATGGGCGCAAAGAAGATCGCGCTGGTGGCGCCCTACATGGTGCCGCTAACCGAACTGGTCATGGACTACATCGCCGCCGAAGGTTTCGAGATCGTCGACTGGCGCGCGCTGGAAATCCCCGACAACCTTGAGGTGGGCCGCCACGACCCTGCCCGCCTGCCCGGCATCGTCGCCGGCATGAATGTGGCCGACGCCGACGTGATCGTGCTGTCCGCCTGCGTGCAGATGCCGTCGCTGCCCGCCGTGTCGCAAGTGGAGGCCGAAACGGGCAAGCCCGTGCTAACGGCCTCCATCGCCACCACCTACGCCATCCTCAAAGAATTGGGCCTGGACCCGGTGGTGCCCGGCGCGGGCGCCCTGCTCTCCGGCGCCTACCCCTATTCCAGGAATCCGCAATGAACCACGCAGCCAGCACTTCCCCTGCCAGCACCTATCTGTACGGCGGCCACGTCCACGCCAACGGTATCCGCCAGCACTATCTGCGCTACGGCGGCAACGCCGGCGAACGCGCCGAACGCCTTGCCGTCATCGTCATCCCCGGCATCACCAGTCCCGCGGTGACGTGGGGCTTCGTAGCCGAACACCTGGGCCGCCAGTTCGATACCTATGTGCTGGACGTGCGCGGACGCGGGTTGTCGGCATCCGGCCCGGACCTGGACTACGGCCTGGACGCGCAAGCGGCTGACGTGACGGCCTTCGCCCAGGCGCTGGGACTGGAACGCTACGCACTGGTCGGCCACTCCATGGGCGGCCGCATCGCCATTCGCGCCGCCAGCCGGAAGCCGCAAGGCCTGGCGCGCCTGGTCATCGTCGACCCGCCCGTATCCGGCCCCGGCCGCCGCGCCTACCCCGCCAACCTGGCCTGGTACGTGGACTCCATCCGCCAGGCCGCTCATGGCATGAGCGCCGAAGACATGCGGGCGTTCTGCCCGACGTGGACCGAGGCGCAGCGCCAACTGCGTGCCCAGTGGCTGCACACGTGCCATGAACCCGCCATCGTCCAGAGCTTCGAGGACTTCGGCCGCGACGACATCCACGCCGACCTGCCCGGCATCGCGCTTCCCCTGCTGCTGATGACCGCGGAAAAAGGCGGCGTCGTGGGCGACGACGACGTGGCCGAATGGCAAAGCCTGGCGCCGCAGACGCAGCACGTGCGGGTGCAAGGCGCGGGCCACATGATCCCCTGGGACAACGAGGCCGGGTTCTATGCCGCGTTCGGCGACTTCCTCGGCCGGGCGGTGGACTGACCCGCCGCCACCCTTTTCCCCAATCTGCCGCCACAAGGAATCTCCATGTCCGTCAGCGATATCGATCTGATCCACGCCTGGAAGCAGGTGCTTACGCTTTCCCGGCTAGAAGTCGGCCAGATTGTCACCGTGCTTACCGGCGCCGACACGCATCCGCAGACCCTGCGCTGCGCCATCGCCGCCGCCACCGACATGGGCGCGCGGGTCAACCGGCTGGACCTGCCGCCCGTGAACGCCGACAAGTCCATCAGCCGCGACGCCCTGGCCTATCTGGGCACTACCCCGCTGACCGGCAACCCGGCCGCCATCGCGGCGCTGACGGCCAGCGATCTGGTGCTGGACCTGATGACGCTGCTGTTCTCGCCGGAACAGCACCAGATCCTGCAGACCGGCACCAAGATCCTGCTGGCCATCGAGCCGCCCGAAGTGCTGTGCCGGCTGGTGCCCACCGAGGCGGACCGCATCCGCGTGCAGGCCGCCGCGCGCCGGATCGAGGCGTCGCGGCAAATGCGCATCACGTCTGCGGCCGGTACCGACCTGCGCTGCCAATTGGGGGATTTTCCGGCGATCTCGGAATATGGCTTCGTGGACCAGCCTGGCCGCTGGGACCACTGGCCCAGTGGCTTCGTGCTGACCTGGCCCAATGAAGGCCAAAGCCAAGGGCGCGTGGTGCTGGACCGCGGAGACATCCTGCTGCCCATGAAAGACTACGTGACCGAGCCGATCGAACTCGTCATCGAACAAGGCTACGTCACGCGCATCAACGGCGGGCTGCAGGCGGACATCCTCAAGGAATACATGGCCGCCTACGAAGACCCCGAGGCCTATGCCGTGTCGCACATCGGCTGGGGCCTGCAACCGCGCGCCCAGTGGTCCATGCTGGCGCACTACAACAAGGAAGCCCACATCGGCATGGACGCCCGCGCCTTCGAAGGCAACTTCCTGTGGTCCATGGGGCCCAATAACGAAGCCGGCGGCAGCCGCACCACCGCCTGCCACATCGACATCCCGATGCGCCATTGCAGCGTCGCGCTGGATGACCAGCCTGTCGTGATCAACGGCGTGGTGCAGGACGAACCGGGATTGGCCCGCGCCGCCCGCCGCAAGGAAGACAAATGAACGCAACCGCCCAGACCATTCCCGCCCAAGGCGCTTCCGGCGACATATCCGCTTATTCGCGCCAAGGCTTCGGCACGCCGCTGCCGCTCAAGGCCCCCTTCGGGCTGCTGATCGTCGACTTCGTCAACGGCTTTGCCGATCCCGCGGTGCTGGGCGGCGGCAACATCCCCGAAGCCATCGCGCAGACCCGCCACCTGCTGGCGCACGCCCGCGCACAGGGCTGGCCGGTGGCGCATAGCCGCATCGTCTTCTCCGACGACGACGCGGACAGCAACATTTTCTGCCTGAAGGTGCCCGCCATGCTGGCCCTGAAGGAACACAGCGAGAACAGCGCCATCGTGCCCGAACTGGCCCCGGCCACTGGCGAATACGTGGTACGCAAAAGCACTCCGTCCGCCTTCTTCGGCACCATGCTGGCGCCTTGGCTGGCGCAGCGCGGCGTGCAGACCCTGCTGGTTGCCGGCTGCGTCACCAGCGGCTGCGTGCGGGCCAGCGTGGTGGACGCGATGCAGGCGGGCTTCCGGCCGCTGGTCGTGTCCGACTGCTGCGGCGACCGCGCCTTGGGGCCGCACGACGCCAACCTGTTCGACATGGCGCAGAAGTACGCCGCCGTCATGCCCCTGGCCCAGGCCATCTCCGATACCGACGCCCTGGCGCAAACCCCGCTGTCTGGCGCCAGGTAATGCCGGCATAATCATTCCCCTGGCCCGAATGCCCTCTGCCCCATGACCCTGCCTCAGCCTCAAGCATTGGTTGGCACGCTGCTCGCCCACCCCGACGCGCTGCTGATCGTGCGCGAGCCGTCGGCACCGCCGCGCCCTGCGCCGGGCCAGCCCGGGACCGCAACCGATTACGTCCAGGCGACGCCGGAGATCTTCATTGCAGTGCTGGGCGGCAGCAGCCTTCTCCCGGAAGGAACAGACCCTTCCGACTGGCGCGTGCTTGCCTTCAACGGCCATGTGGACCTGGGCACGGGCATCAAGACGTCGTTGGCCCAGATCGTGGCGGAAGAACTGGATGTGCCGATGGCGCGCCTGGACATGGTGCTGGGCCACACCAACGCCGCGCCCAACCAGGGGCCAACGATTGCCAGCGCCAGCATCCAGATATCGGCGGTTCCCCTGCGCCGCGCCGCCGCCCAGGCCCGCGAGCATCTGCTCGCCATGGCAGCGCAGCAATGGGACCTGCCGCGCGACGCGCTTCAGGTACGCGACGGGGTGATCCGACCCCGCGACGTCGGCGACCCGCGCCAACTGCACTATGGCCAATTGGTGCGCGGCCAGCACACACGATTGACGCTGGCGCCGCCCGATCAACCGGTCCGCCTGAAGCCCACCGAAGACTACCGGATCGTCGGGCAAGGCGTGGCCCGGGTCGACATCCCCGCCAAGGCCGCCGGCGAGCTCAGCTTCGTCCATGACGTGCGCGTGCCCGGCATGCGCCATGGGCGCGTCATCCGCCCGCCCCACCCGGGACGCGACGCCGGCGACTTCATCGGCCGCTGCCTGATCGATCTGGACCGGGAATCCGTCGCCCACCTGCCCGGCAACGTGCAGGTCGTGGCGCAAGGCGACTTCATCGGCGTGGTGGCGGATCGCGAAGAACAGGCCATTGCCGCAATGCGCGCACTGAAGGTCCGCTGGAAGCCCGTGCCGCCCGCGCCCCGCCTGGATAACCTTGCCGAGGCCATCCGCGCCCATCCCGCGCGCGCCCGGCCATTGATCGAAGAGGGCGACGTCGACGCCACGTGCGCCCACGCCGCCACGCACCTGCGCCGCAGCTACGTCTGGCCCTACCAGATGCATGCCTCCATCGGCCCCTCTTGCGCGGTCGCGGATTTCCGCGACGGCCGCCTGACGGTCTGGACCGGTTCGCAGAACCCGCACATGCTGCGCACCGACCTGGACCGCCTGCTGAAACTGGGCGAAGGCCAGATAGAACTGATCCGGCTGGAAGCCGCCGGCTGCTATGGCCGCAATTGCGCCGACGACGTCTGCGCCGACGCGGCGTTGCTGTCCATGGCGGTGGGCGCGCCGGTGCGCGTGCAGCTCACCCGCGAACAGGAACATCAGTGGGAACCCAAGGGCACCGGCCAATTGATGGATGTCGGCGCCGCGATCAATGCCAATGGCGATCTGCTGGCCTACGACTTCGCCGTGCGGTACCCCTCCAATGACGCGCCCATCCTGGCGCTGCTGCTGACGGGTGCGATCTCTACCGAGCCGCGCACGTTGGAGATGGGCGACCGCACGGCGGCACCGCCCTATCGCTACCCGAACCGGCGCGTCGTCTGCCACGACATGGCGCCGCTGGTGCGCGCCTCGTGGCTGCGCGGCGTGTCGGCGCTGCCGAATTCCTTTGCGCATGAATGCATGATCGACGAACTCGCCCACGCAGCGGGCGCGGATCCTGTCGAATACCGCGTTCGCCATCTGGATGACGCGCGTGCCGTCGCGCTGATCGACGCCACGGCCCAGCGCGCAGGCTGGCGCCCGCGCACGCGGGGCAGCCGCGGCACGCCCGGCGCCGACGGCCAGTTGCGCGGACGCGGCGTGGCGTATGCCCGATACGTACACAGCAAGTTTCCCGGTTTCGGCGCCGCCTGGGCGGCGTGGGTCATCGACCTGCGCGTCGACCCGGCCACCGGCCGCATCACCGTCGAGCGCATCGTCGTCGGCCAAGACACCGGCATGATCGTCAACCCCGACGGCGTGCGCCACCAGATCCATGGCAACGTGAACCAGACGCTAAGCCGCAGCCTGATGGAGAAAGTCGATTTCGATACGGCAGGCGTGGCCAGCCGCGAATGGGGCGGCTATCCCATCATCGGCTTCAAGGACCTGCCGCCCATCGACGTGCTGCTGATGCCGCGCCAGGACGAACCGCCCATGGGTGCGGGCGAATCCGCCTCCGTTCCCGGCCCCGCCGCCATCGCGAACGCTCTTTTCGACGCCACGGGGCGGCGCTTCTATGAAGCGCCCTTCACGCCGGAGACGGTGCGCGCCGTGCTGACCGAGCCGTCTCAGACGCTGTCGAGCTGAGACCGGTCCACCTCTGCCGCCGCCGATTGCGCGGCCCACATTTCCTCAAGGAAAACGGGCGTGCACAAACCGGCAATCACCGCCGCCAGGTCCTGATCGGCGCCGTCGTAGGCATGGCGGCCCGCCAGCAAATTCAGCGAACCGATCACCCGGCCTTCGTGGCGCACCGGGATATTCAACGCCGATTGCAGACCGCGATCGATGAGCATCGGCGCTTCCGAAAACACCGAGCGCACATCGTCTTCGTTACTGGCCACGTACAACCGCCCCTGCTCCAGCACATGGCGCGACCAGGGGCCGTTTCCCGTCGCTTTGAAGCCGCCCAAGGGGCTGATGCTGTCGTCGGAGGTGTAAAGGCGCTTCATCAGGCGGTGTTCCTCCAGGTACAGTAGCGCAGTGAAGAGCCGATGCCCGAAGGCCGCCTCCAGCAAACCGGACACGACGTCCCACTGCGCCTGGCGGCCGCTTGCCAGCCCCAAGGCGCGCGCGTACCCGGCCCAAGGCGAAAACACGGATGCCGGCGTCATGCGTTGATCTCCTCAAGCACCACGCCCCGCGTGTTCTTGCCGAAGAACAGGATGCCCAGGCCGCCGACCAGCAGAATCGCCGTCATCATCGCGAACACCCCCGCAAAGCCCAGCACCGGATACGCCACGCCCACGATCGTCGGCGACGCGATCGAGCCGATCCGTGCGAACGCCGAGGCCGCGCCCATGCCGGTGGCCCGGATCGACGTGGGATAGATCTCGGCCGTGTACGTGTACTGGCCCGCGATCACGCCGTTCATGCCGAAAGACAGCAGCATGCTCAACATGATGATCTGCTGTTCGCCGCTGGCCAACGCCAGGCCCAGCGCCGACAGGCACGACAGCAGCATATAGATCAGGATGGTGTACTTGCGGCCAATCTTGTCGTTGAAGTACGCGGCCGAGAAGTAGCCCGGAATCTGCGACAGGTAGATCAGGATGGTGTACGAGAAGCTCTTGGTGATCGTGAAGCCGCGTTCGACCAGCAGGCTGGGAATCCACACCAGGAAGGCGTAGTAGCAGAACAGCACGGTGATCCAGAACACCCAGACCAGCACGGTCGTGCCCAGATAGGTCTTCGAGAACAGCGAGGCCAGCTTGGCCATCGCGCCTTGGGGCTCGGCGGCGGCGGAAGCGGCCTTGCGGGTGGCAATCGGCGTGGGCAGCGGGCGGCCCAGCTTTTTCTGCACGTCGGCTTCGATCGCCGAGCAAATGCGGTCGGCTTCGACGGTCTGCCCGGTATGCTCAAGCCAACGGGGCGACTCGAACAGCGACTTGCGCCACCACAGCAGGAACACCACCGGCACCGACGCGATGATCATGATCCAGCGCCAGCCGTCGTCGCTCAACGGCACGATGAAATAGCCCAGCAAGGCCGACATCACGAAGCCGAACGAGAAGAAGCCGGCCAACGCGCCCGTGAAGCGGCCGCGGTACTTGCTGCTGACGAATTCGGCCAGATAGGGCGCGATGATGGCGCCTTCCGCGCCCATGCCGATGCCCGCGATCATGCGCAGGATGTAGAACTCGTGATAGTTGCGGGCGAAGGCGTTGATGAAGGTCGCCACGCAGAACAGCAGCAGCGCCCACATCATGATCTTCTTGCGGCCGTAGCGGTCGCCCAGGATCCCCGAAAACAACGCGCCGACCAGAAAGCCCACGTAGGTGCTGCTGGCGATCCAGCCGATCTGGCCGGTGGACAGGCCCCACTGCACGCGCAACGAGGGGATGATGAACGCGATGATGCCGGCGTCCAGCGCTTCAAACGCAAGCCCCAGGCCGCCGATCATCAGCAGCCTGAAATGGAAGCTTGAGAACGGCAGCCGCTCCAGGCGGTCTGATACGGAATACATGTTGGAGGGTTCCGGAGAAAGAGGGATGAGGGAACGTCAGCAGGCGTTCTTGTGCAGCAGGCCGCGATTCATGATCAGCTTGATCGAATCGGGCCGGGCCAAGAGCGCGATGTCGTCCAGCGGATTGCCGTCGATGAGCAGCAGGTCTGCATAGGCGCCTTCGCAGACTTCGCCCAGCAAGCCTTCCTGGTTCAGGATCTCGGCGCCGATCAGCGTCGCTTGCTGGATGACCTTGGCATTGCCCAGCACGCCGGCCCGAAGCGCCAGTTCGTCCGCCTGCATGTAGTGGGTCTCGCCCAGCAGATCGCTGCCGTAGCCCATCTTCACGCCCACTTCGTCCAGGATCTCAAGCGCCTTCAGACCGTGCGTGCGCACCGTGGCGATCTTCTTCACGGAGTCCGACGGCAAGCCATAGCGCTCGCCGTCGTTGGCCAGGCCTTCATAGGTGATCAGCGTGGGCACCATGTAGGCGCCGTGCTCCTTCATGACCAGCGCCGCCTCGCGGTCGACCAGGTTGCCGTGTTCAATGGTGCGCACGCCGCAGCGCACGGCGCGCGAGATCGCACGCGGCGTGTACGCATGTGCCATCACGTAAGTATTGGCGTTGCTGGCCTCTTCCACGATGGCAATCAGCTCTGCCTCGGAAAAGCCCAGGTTCTGGATCGGATCATTGGGCGAGGCCACGCCGCCAGAGGCCATGACCTTGATCTGCGTCGCGCCCTTCAGGATTTCTTCGCGCACCGCCAGGCGGCAGTTGTCCACGCCATCGACGACCCGGCCGATATTGCCGATCTTGACCGAGCACGGGCAAGGATCAAGCTCATCATTGCGTTGACGGAAATCGCCGTGCCCACCGGTCTGCGACAGCGCCTTGCCCGAGCAGTACAGGCGCGGCCCGTCGATCACCCCGTCCAGCACCGCCTGCGCCAGCGCCCAGTCCGCCCCGCCGGCATCGCGCACGGAGGTAAAGCCCCGGTCCAGCATGCCCTGCATGATCGGCAAGGCGCGCAGCAGCGCCAACGCGTTCGGCAAGGCCGCCACGCGGCCCAGATTGAATGACGAAGCCACCACATGCACGTGGCAATCGATCATGCCGGGCATCAAGGTCATGCCCTTCGCATCCACTACCTGCGCATCGGGCGACGCGATCTCGTCGGCGCTGATGCGGGAGATCTTCCCGTCTTCGATCAGCACATTTGCCGCGGCTTCCAGCGCCAACGATCGGGTATTCAAAATCTTGCAATTCTTGACAACAACCGGCTTCATAAATAAATCACGCTATCCGTTCGACATGCAGGAAATTCAGCATGGCGAACTCTACCGGTACAATCCAAACGTCCGATACCGGGTCTCCCCTTAGGCGTCCGACACAAATTCGAACAGCCTTATGAGCATTACTCATACCCCCTATGAGACGTCGCTGCCCCACCCTTTCTGAGTTGAATGCGTTCACCGCGGCGGCCCGTCATTTGTCGTTCTCGAAGGCGGGAAAAGAACTGTTCGTCACGCAAAGCGCCATCAGCCGGCACATCGCCACGCTGGAAAGCTACCTGGGGCACGCGCTGTTCATCCGCGCCACCAGCGGCCTGCAATTGACCCGCATGGGCGCTACCTACCTGAGCCTGATCCGGCCTGCGCTGCACACGCTGGAAAGCGCCACGTCGCAGGTCATGGCCACGCAGCAATCGGCCAAATCGCTGAACGTATCCGCTGCGCCCACCTTCGCGGCGCAATGGCTGTTTCCCCGGTTGAAGACCTTTCGCGACGTCAACCCGGACATCTCCATCAACTTCGTCCGATACAGCGTGGCCGATTACAAGAGCACCGAACTGGATTTCGATGCCTCGATCCAATATGGCTATGGGGATTGGCATGACGGGGATGCCATGTACCTGACCGGCCGGGAAACGCGGCTGGTCTGCTCACCCGAATACCTGGAACAGCATCCGATAAGCAGCCTGGAAGACATCAAGCGATGCACGCTGCTGCAGCACATTGAAATTCCCCTGTCATGGGAATACTGGTTTTCCACCTATCTCGGCGATTATGACCGCGCGCGTTTCGGGCCAGGGTTCAATCTGTTTTCGATGATTATCCAGGCGGCCTCGTCCGGGTTTGGCGTCGCGCTGATGCCTCACTGCCTGATCGAAAAAGAGCTGGCGACGGGGCAACTGGTCGACATCTTCGACCGCACGTTTGAAAGCCCGCTTGGCTACTATTTGTGCGCGCCCAATTGGCGCAGCAACATGGAAAGCTATGACAGGCTGAGCCAATGGCTGTCGCATGAATGCGCTCACGCCGGGCAAGCGGGTACGGAGAATCGGAAGCCGGGGGTCGGGTCAAGCATCGATTCCAATTGCCCTTATTGCCACGCAAATTCCGCTTAGTGGATTTAACGGGAATTCCCTGATATTCCCGTTTCAGCCCGATAGCTACCATTCCGCGCACATCCGCCCACTGGCGGACGAATACCATGCGCATTCTGCGCGGAGACACCATGAAAGCACTCAAACATGTTGCGGCAGGCACCGCCTTATTCCTCTCGTCCTGGGCCGCTGCCAACGCCGGCGTGACTTTCGACAGCGTGAAGAACAAAGGCTTCGTCCAATGCGGCGTCTCCACGGGCGTCGCGGGCTTCTCCGTGAACGACAGCAAGGGCGGTTGGATCGGCCTGGACGTCGACCTGTGCCGCGCGCTTGCCATCACCATGTTTGGCGACGCCTCCAAATCCAAGATCATGGCGGTCAGCGCCGTGCAACGTTTCACCGCGCTGCAGTCCGGCGAAGTCGACGTCCTGCCGCGCAACACGACCCTGTCGCTGACGCGCGACACCACCCTGGGCCTGATCGGCGTCGGCGTGAACTACTACGACAGCCAGGGCATCATGGTGAACAAGTCCCTGAACGTGAAAAGCGCCAAGGAACTGGACGGCGCGACGGTGTGCGTGCAGCCCGGCACGACCACCGAGCTGAACCTGTCCGACTGGTTCCGCTCGCAGAACATCGTCTTCAAGCCGGTGGTCGTGGAACGCCTGGACGAGATCATCCGCGCTTTCGCGGTGGGACGCTGCGACGCGTTCACCGGCGACAAATCCCAGCTGGCCGCGGCCCGCACCAACCTCGAGAACCCGGAAAAGTACGACATCCTGCCCGAGAACTTCTCGAAGGAACCGCTGGGCCCCATGGTCCGCCAAGGCGACGAGCAATGGTTCAACGTCGTCCGCTGGACGATGTTCGCCATGCTGGAAGCCGAGGAATACGGCATCACGTCGAAGAACGTGGACGAGATGCTGAAAAGCACCAACCCCAACGTGCAGCGCCTGCTGGGGGTGACCCCGGGCATGGGCAAGAACCTGGGCGTCGATGACAAGTGGGCCTACAACATCATCAAGCATATCGGCAACTACGGCGAGAGCTTCGAGAAGAACCTGGGCCCCAGCAGCCCCCTGAAGCTGACGCGCGGGTTGAACGCGTCTTATCGCGACGGCGGCCTGATGTACGGCTGGCCGGTGCGCTAAGCGCCAGGAATAAGGCCTGAGCGGCCGGCGGGTGCCCAGCGCGCCCGCCGGCCGCTTACATTGGGCGGACGCGTTTTCGGAATCGTTACACTGGGGCCTGATTCCAGCGACATTTCTGCTCGCGCCTTTATCCCCCCGATGACGACAAGCTCCCCTCCCACCCAGTTCTTCCCTGCAGGATTTGTTCCCACCGAAGAACAGAAAAGGATCCAGGCTTCGCGCAACCGCGCGAGCCTGGTGATCGCCAACGCGGGGGCCGCCAAGACCACCACGCTGGCCCTGCGTATCGGGGAGTCGCTTGCCCGGGGATTGGCGCCCGAAGACATCCTTGCCCTGACCTTCACCGACGAAGCCCGACAGGTCCTGCAAGCGCGGCTGGTGGAAGTCGGCATCGCCTACAACACGGCCAAGCGGATCTCCGTCCAAACGGTTGAAACGTTTGCCCAGCAAGTCCTGTCCCGCCTCGAGGACGGCAAGCCGGCACTGCTGCCATCTACCCGTGAACAGCAGAGCTATGCGCTGTCCGTGTTGGAGCACGTGGCGCACAACCATCCGCAATACGCAGACCTGCTCGATATCCGTACCCACAACACCGCCGTCAGTCAGTTCCTGGACAACCTGCTGAAGCTGAAGGCAACGATGATGCTGGCGCCTGACGGCGACGACGATCCCGAATACGCGGCAGAAACCTTGGGGCTTCCGCTGACGGACTACTTGTGGGCCATCGAATACGAGAAGCAGCGCGTTGACGTGTTCGGTTATGTGGATGCCCGCGGCTTTTTCGATGCTACCTATGACCTGGCGCGCCTGCTGCGGTCGAACCCCGACGCACGCCACGACCTACCCCACCACAAACTGGTGGTTTGCGACGAACTGCATGACATGAATGAGGCTTCGTTCTGCATTGTCGAAGCCCTAGTCAGCCTGGACACGACCTATTTCGTCGGCGTGGGCGACAAGGATCAGGTCATTTATTCGCACCTGGGCGCGGACGAAGCGTTCCTGCAATATCGCATCGCATCCAGCTTTACGGACTGCGCCAGCTTCCCGTTGACGATGACGTACCGCCATGGCCCCCATCTGGCCTACGCCATGGAGGCGTTCAAGCACAAGCCCGTCGATTCAAATCTTCCGGTGCGCACGGATATCCATGCACTGACCTACGCCAACACACCGGGCGCGTGCGGCGCCGAGGTCGTCAAGGCGGTTATTCAATGGAAGCAGGACGGCAAGAAGCTGGAGAACTGCTGCATCCTGTTCCGCGATGCCCACCAGTCCATCGAAATAGAGAATGCGCTGATGAACGCCGGCCTGCAATACCGCACGCTGACGATGAACAGCTACCTGTTGCGCGAAGAGATCCTGTTCCTGCGCGGCATGATTGCCATCGCGCTGGACGACTTCCATCACGTGGCGTCGCCGACTACGCGAGAGGCCATCGTGGAAGCGCTGGCAACCTTTGCAGAAGTGCCGCTGACGCCGGAAGCGCTGAGCGAGGCCAAATCCACCCTGGCCAAAGAGCCGTCGGCGTTGAAGCACTTTTTCGACGGCCAGATTCAACGCGTGGGCAGCGTCTCTGCCCGCACCCGCATCGCGGACGCCGTGTCATTCCTGCGCGGCTTGTCCGTCGACTCGCCTGCCCATACCGCGCTGGAGAAGGTCTGCGACATCATGGACATGGATAATTTGGCCAAACGGCTATACGTCCACCCGTATGAAGCCTCGGTCGTCACGAAATCCGTCAGCGGGTTCATCACCACGGCACAGAACTCGGGCAAGACGCTGAGCCAGTTTTCCGAATGGATTGGCGCCGCGGAAGCGTTCGTTGGCGCCAGGCCTGGAAAGAACGCGGTGTTGATGGACTGCATCGTGAATGTGAAAGGCAAAGAATTCGACCACGTCGTCCTGCCGTTCATGGACGCGGGCGAGTTTCCGAATCCGCTGCGGGATTTGGGGGAAGAAGAGAATCTGTTCTATGTGGCGGCCACACGGACGAAAGCGCGCTTGACGCTGGTTTCCTCGGAAGAAGCTGCAAGGCGGAGCGTATTCGTTGAACGGATGCAACTGGCCGCGATTCAGAAGCGCGCGGACACCGCGCTACGCCGCAACATGGCCGCACCGGCACAGGCGGTTGGACACCGCGATCTTCGGGTCGCGTATGAGAATAAGGACGTGGTGAAGGCGCTGGGGGCACAGTGGGATAAGACCAGGAAGGTCTGGTATGTGCCCAGCGGTTTGGATTTGGAGCCGTTCAAGCCGTGGCTTGCGGAGTAATCAAACTCCGACCAGGGCGGACGCCAAGGGATTTGCTGTCAATTGCGCCAAGGATCAATCACGTTGATGCCACAGTCGACAAAATCCTTGACGTTACGTGTCGCCAGGCTCGCTCCCCGGGATCGAGCGATGCCGGCGATCATCGCATCAAACTGACTGACCGGCCTGCCAACCGCTCGGCGTGAGGCGGCGATCTCCGCATAGGCATCTGCGGCCTCACCATCAAAATTAAGCACTTGTCCCGCCATATCTGACGCAAAGATCGCCAGCACGGCTTGCAAGAGCGCATCCCGGCGCTGCCCCTCAGGCAGCAACCTGACGCCGTAGAGCAATTCGCCACGCGTAATCGTCGTTGTAAACAGCGCGGTCCGCGGCTGCGTCTCAAGCCATTCGACGACGTGAGGATCGGGCTCTGGCCGAAGAATCTCTGAAATGACGTTGGTATCCAGGAGGATCATGCGGCCAGCTCCGGCGGCGTGCGTATGGGTTCACGCGCCGGAAGGTCCAGTTCAAGCCCCCCCAGCGGCGCGACACGCGCACGGATCGCCCCCACAAGCGAAAGGCCGCGGGGAGATTCCGTGGACAACGCGGCGCGGAGAATGTCGCGGGCCTCGTCTTCCATCGAACGTCCGTGCTGGGCCGCCTGCACGCGCAGGCGAGCCTTGAGCTGGTCATCAATGTTTCGGATGGTCATGGTCGCCATGGGAAGCCTCCATTAGTCATTGACTGCATTTTAGTCATTGCTTAATGATGGTGCAACGCAGGAAACTTCGTCTAGCCGTATCAGGCGCAAAACACGGACAGCAGGCAGAGACCCGCCCGGGGAGGCCCGATTCCCCGTTTATGATTGCAAGGTAGCGAGCAACGCCGAATGCGTTACTCTCCCCTCCCCCAATCATTCCCCGCAAGGAGCCCCCATGGCACAAGCCTCCGCCCGTCACATCCTCGTTTCCACCGAAGCCAAGTGCAACGAACTCAAGACCGCCATTGAAAACGGCGCTGACTTCGCGCAAGTCGCCAAGGAAAACTCCAGCTGCCCGTCGAGCCGTGACGGTGGCAACCTGGGCACGTTCGGCCCGGGCCAGATGGTCAAGGAATTCGATACCGTCGTGTTCAGCGCCCCGGTTGGCGTGGTCCAGGGCCCGGTGAAGACCCAGTTCGGCTATCACCTGGTTGAAGTGACCAGCCGCAAGGACTAAGTCCCGCTGCTGCATGCGAAAAAGGCCGCCGCCAGGGGAAACCCGGCGGCGGCCTTTTTTTTGGGGGCAACCAGGGTCGGACGCGCCCCGCCCTCTTTATTCCTTCCCCGTCATCACCATGTGCGCCAGGGCATCCGCATTCAGCCCGGCCACGTCGCGTTCGATGACCTTCACGCCGCTCTTCAATATCGCGACACGGTCCGCCAGCGCCACCACGTCGGCCATGTTGTGGCTGATGAGGATCACGGTGCGTCCCTCTTCGCGCAGCTTGCGCACCAGATTCAGCACCAGCGCCGTTTCCTTGACGCCCAATGCCGCGGTAGGTTCGTCCATGATGACGACGCGCGCATCCCAGCGCAGCGCGCGGGCAATGGCCACCGCCTGGCGTTGGCCGCCGGACATGCGTTCGACCGGGCGGTCCATGTCTTCGATCGGCACGGACAGGCGCTGCAGATAGCCGCGCGCGTCCAACGCCATGCGGCGCTTGTCCAGGACGCTGAACGGCCCGACACGGCGCACGAGTTCGGCGCCCATGAAGACGTTTTCCCAGATGGACAGCCGCGGCGCCAGCGCCAGGTCCTGGTAGATCGTCGCGATGCCTTGCACCAGCGCGTCATGCGGAGATCCGAACGCGACCTTCTGGCCGTTCAGGCTCAGCTCGCCGCCCGTGGGTTCCTGCGCGCCGGAGATGATGCGGATCAGCGTGGACTTGCCTGCGCCGTTGTCGCCGCAGATGGCCATGACGCGGCCTTCGGGCACGTCCAGGTCGACGCCCTTCAGGGCCTCGACCGGCCCATAGGACTTGCGGATCTGGCGTAGCGACAACGCGGCGGTCATGGTGGTCACGGCGATTACTTGGCGGCGGGTTGCAGGAATTTCTGGACGTTGGTGGCGTCGACCAGCACGGAGTCCATGAACAGGTACGGGCCGGCGGCGACGGTCTCTTTGGGCTCCTTCTTCACCACGATGCGGTCGATGGAGTCGATGGCGCTTGCGCCCAGCTGTTCGAACGGGATCATCATGGTGGCGGTGATCAGGCTGTTGGGGTCGGCGATGCGGCGGTAGGTTTCGGGGCCGCCGTCGACGGACACCAGGGTGATGTCGCCTTTCTTAATGCCCTGGGATTGCAGCAGGTCATCGATGACGTAGGCCTGACCGTCGAACGAGGCCCAGACGCCCTTGAACTGGCCCTGATGGCGCAGGAACAAGGCTTGCATGCCGTTGCGCACGTCGTCGCGCCAGCTTTGCGTGCGGGCCATGCTGAACTTGGCCAGGTCCTTGACGGCGGTGTTTTCCGTCAGGACGGCATCCAGCATCTTGCCGCGGATGCGGGTGCCGGAGTTGCCGTCGAAACGGGCGGACAGGATGTTGCCCTGGTAGCCCATCTTGCCCAGCAGGTACAGCACGGACTGCGCGCCGGTGGCGTATTCGTTGACTTCGACGTCGAACAGCATGTGCGGGCTGGCGCCGGACATCACGCCCACGACGGGGATGCCCTTCTCTTTGGCGGCTTGCAGCTGGGCGTCGGTTTCCACGGGCTTGCCCATGGCGACGACGATGGCATCGACCTTTTTATTGACCAGGGTGTCCAGCTGTTCGGCCAGTTTGGGCAGCGAGCCTTCGGCGTTCAGCTGGGTGACGGTCCAGCCTTTGGCGCGGGCGGCCTCGGCCGCGGCGTTGGCCACGCGGGCGTGCGTTTCGGACGACATCTGGAAGGCGACGATGCCGACGTCAAAGGCGTAGGCGGCGCTGGCCACCAGCGATTGCAAGGCGAACGCGCTGGCCAGCAGCGTGCGCTTCAAGATTTTGGTCATGGTGGTTTCCCCTTCGGATCAGAATTTGAAGGCCGCTTTCTTCAGCACGGCCGATGACACCGCGACGGACGCGATCATGATGAAGCCCAGCACGATGTCTTGCACGTAGTACGGCGCGCCCATCAGGACCAGGCCGTTGCCCAGCACTTTCAGGATCAGCGCGGCGACGAGGGTGCCGGGGATGTTGGCATGGCCGGGGTTGAACATGGTCATGCCCAGCAAGACAGCCGCGATCGCGTACAGGAAGTAATCGCCGGCCATGTTGGGCGCGGCGGAAGACAGGCTGGAGGTCAGCAGCACGGCGGCCAGGCCGGCGCAGAGGCCGGACAGCGCCAGGCCGATGCTCTTCATGGCGCGGATGTTGATGCCGGCCAGCCGCGCGGATTCGCCCGCTTCGCCAGTGGCCGTCATGCGGGCGCCGGTGCGGGTCCATTTGATCAGGAACCAGGCGACCAGCACCGCGCCCAGCATCCACAGCACCAGCGCGGGAATGCCAAAGGGCTTGGCGCGCGCCAGGTCCGTGAAGCTTGCGGGCCAGCGGCCGACGTAGGACACGCCGTCGGTCAGCATGAAGGCGAAGCCGCGCGCCATGGCGGCCATACCCAGCGTGGCGATCAAGGATGGCACGCGCAGCCGGGTGACGGCGATGCCGCTGGCCAGGCCGCAAAGCAGGCCGACGCCCAGGCCCGCCGCGATGGCGATCAATACGGGCTGGCCCGTGTGCACCAGGGCGCCCGTGACGACGGCCGCCAGACTGGCGACATCGGCCACCGACAGGTCCAGTTCGGCGGTCACCAGCGCCAGCGTGAAGCCGATGGCGATGATGGCCAGGAAGCTGGTTTCCTTGGCGATGTTCAACAGATTGTTCGGTGCCGCGAAATTCGGGGCGGCGATTGCGAAGAAGCCCACCAGGACCAATCCCGCGATTGCCGTGCCGTACTTTTCCAGGATGCCGCGCATCGACTCAACCCTTGCTGCGTTGGTATTCGTTGTAGTGCAAGGGTTATCCACCGCCTGCCGGGCGTTCGCGCCCTGATGGCGTAGGAGTTTATACCCGGCGGCGCGGCCCAGGGCCGTCAGGCCGCGCGGACGCACCTAGGGTTTTTACGGCAAGCGCATCCTCGCGAGCGCGTGCGACACCGGCGTCAACGCCGCTTCCGCCGCGCGGAACTGGGCGTACAGCTGCCGGTAGGCGATGCTGCGGTCGGGCCGGGGATCGTAGCGGTGCGCCGTGCGGACCAACGCGTCCTGCGCCTGGGCAAAGCTGCCGTAGCGGCCCAGCGCGGTCCAGCCGGCCACGGCCGCGCCCACGACGCCGGGCTGCTCGGCTTGGCCGACGACGACGGCGCGTTCGCAGATGTCGGCCTTGACCTGGCACCACTGCGGGCTGGAGGCCGCGCCGCCGCCAAAGCGGATTTCGCCGACCGGCGCGCCCAGGGCGGCCTCCGCGCGCTCCAGAACGGTACGGTTCAGGAAGGCCACGCCCTCCAGCACGGCCCATGCCAGGTCGCCCGCGCCATGCCGCCGGTTCAGCCCGACGAATGCCCCACGCAGGTGCGGATCCCAGTACGGGACGCGCTCGCCTTGCAGGTACGGCAGGAACAACGCAGGTTGCGGGTCGCGGGGCGCGTTCAACAAGGCGTCCATGGCCGCGCCGACGCCCGCCATGCCCTCCGCGCCCAGACGGCCCAGCAGCGGCAGCAGCCACGCCACCGTGTCTGCGCCGTTCTGGCCCGGGCCACCGATCTGGTGGTTGCCGCCGCCCCAATCCACGGTCATCAGGCCCTGCGCCTGCACGGGCTCGGCGCCGACCGCGCCGAAGACTTCGGTCGTGCCCGAGATGTTGTAGGCATAACCCTCGCGCAGCGCGCCCAGGCCGGCCACCGCCGCCCAGGTGTCGTTCGCGCACGCGACGACGCTGCGGCCCGCCAGACGGGCCAGGGCGCCCGGCAGGCCGGCTTGCACGGGGCCGACCACATCCAGGGGGCTCAGCAAGGGGGGCACCCAGGCGGGATCGGCGCCCAGGGCCGTCAGCAGATCCGACCCTGCCGCGTGCCCCCCGGCAGCGGCGGCCAGGCGCGCCATCGACACGGTGTCGCTGGCCGCCCTGCCCGTCAGGCGAAAGTTCAGGTAATCCTTGGGTTCCAGCACGACGTGCACCCGCGCCGCATGCTGCGGCTCGGCGCGCAGCAGCCACGCCACGCGCGCCCAGGGGTGGAAGGCGTTGATCTGCCGGCTTTCGGGATGGCCGGCCGGCATGGCCGCCAGCCATTGGGCCACGTCCCCGGCCGCGCGCGTATCACGCCACGTGATGGCCGGCCGGATGGCGGCGCCTTGCGCGTCGACGAAGACCTGCGTGCGCGTGACGCCGCAGATGGCAATGGCCTGCACGGCGTCGAAGGCAGCGCCGGCCTGGGCGGCCAAGGTGCCGGACAGGGATTGCAGGCCGCGCCACCAGGCGTCGGCGTCGACATCGTCCCAGCCTGCCTGCTTGGCGGCGCCTGCGGGGCTGTCGATGGCGCAGGAATGGGCAATGCCGCCGCGTTCATCCACCAGCGCCGCGCGAAAGCGCGTGCCGCCCAGGTCCACCGCCAGGACGTAGCCGGTGCGGGGCGTTTGAGGGGAAGACGGGGGGAACATCGGGCGGTCTGACATAGCGGCCGATTGTATTTCAGCCCGCTGTTCCAAAGCCGCCCGCATCAAGTATTCTCGGCAGACGCCACCCGGCGTGTTGCAAGTTGCCCAAGCGTTACCCCTTCAACAAGAACGGAGACGACGATGAGCGGTTACTTTGTACTGAAGCGCAGCGGGACGCAGTTCATGTTCAATCTGCACGCGGGTAATCACGAGGTGATCCTGACCAGCGAGCAATACACGACCAAGGCCTCGGCCGAAGGCGGCATTGCCGCGGTGCAGAAGTATTCGGCCGACGAGGCGCGCTATATGCGCAAGACGGCGAAAGACGGCTCCCACTACTTCACGCTGGTGGCGGCGAATGGCGAATCGGTCGGGCGCAGCGAAATGTATTCGACGGCCCAGGCGCGGGACAAAGGCATCGAGTCCGTCAAGACGAACGGCCCCAAGTCGCCGACCAAAGACCAGACCTGACGACGTTTTCCTTCAAGGCCGCCGCCCGCTCCGGGCGGCGGCTTTTTATTGGGCCGCGGCAACCTTGCGCGTCCACGTTGCGCCGCAGCACCGTAAAGCCTATCAGTTGATAATTTCTGTTCAGGTGACAAGGCCAGGACCGTGCGACAGAATGGGCCGCACCCGGAGGAGACAGCCGGGGCCCATAAGAAAACACGAATCGTCCAAGGCCCATGAAGAAACCCAAAAGCAATGTGATCATCACCTGCGCCATCACCGGATCGGTGCACACGCCGTCGATGTCACCCTACCTGCCGGTGACGCCCGACCAGATCGCGCAGTCGGCGCTGGAAGCGGCAGAAGCCGGCGCGGCCATCGTGCATCTGCATGCGCGCGATCCCCAGACCGGCAGGCCCACGCAGGACCCCGCGCTCTACGCGCAGTTCCTGCCCCGCATCAAGGCGGCCAGCGATGTGGTCATCAACATCACCACCGGCGGGTCGCCCGTGCTGCCGGTCAGCGAACGCATGCTGCCCGCCACCACGTTCAAGCCCGAAGTGGCGTCGTTGAACATGGGGTCGATGAACTTCGGCATGTATGAGTTGCTGGAACGCTTCAAGGAATTCAAGCACGACTGGGAACGCCCGTATCTGGAAGGCAGCAACGACCTGATCTTCAAGAACACGTTCAAGGACATCGAGCACATCCTCAGGTCCTGCAACGACAACGGCACGCGTTTCGAGATCGAGTGCTACGACATCGGCCATCTGTATACGGCCGCGCACTTCGTGGACAAGGGCCTGCTGAAGCCGCCCTTCCTGATCCAGTCCGTCTTCGGCATCCGCGGCGGCATCGGCACGCACCCCGAAGACGTGATGATGATGCGCCGCACGGCCGATCGCCTGTTCGGCGACGACTACCGGTGGTCGGTGCTGGCCGCCGGGCGCAAGCAGACCCCGCTGGCCACCCAGGCCGCCACGATGGGCGGCTACGTGCGCGTGGGCCTGGAAGACTCGCTGTGGGACGGGCCGGGCGAACTGGCGCATTCGAACGCGGACCAGGTCCGGCGCATCCGCCGCATTCTGGAAGACCTGTCGCTCACCATCGCCACGCCTGACGACGCGCGCGACATCCTGCAGCTCAAAGGCCGGGACAACGTCGCGTTCTGACGCAGCGCCGGAACCACACCAAAACCCTCGCGGGGAGACATCATGAAAAAGACCTTGAATGCGGCCATGGCCGCGGTATTGCTGAGCCTGGGTGGCGCGGCCAGCGCCGATGACGGCGTGATCCGCATCGGTTTCATCACCGATATGTCGGGCTTGTCGGCGGACGCCGACGGCCCCGGCGGCGCCGAGGCCATCAAGATGGCGGTGGCGGACATGGGTGGCGCCGTCGCGGGCAAGAAGATCGAAGTGCTGGTGGCCGACCACCAGAACCGCGCCGACATCGCCTCGTCCCGCGCCCGGGAATGGCTGGACCAGAAAGGCGTCGACATGCTGATCGCCGGCGCCAACTCCGCGGCCGCGCTGGCGATGGCGAAGGTGGCCGAAGAGAAGAAGACGCCGTTCTTCGTCGTCAGCGCGGGCGCTTCCGAGCTGACCAATGCGCAGTGCACGCCCTACACGGTGCATTACGTGTACGACACGGTGTCGCTGTCGCGCGGCACGGCCCGCGCGATGTTGAAGGAAGGCAATAAGGACTGGTTCTTCCTGACGGTGGACCACGCCTTTGGCCACGCGTTGGAGCGCGACGCGTCGGCGGTCGTGCAGGCCGATGGCGGCCAGGTGAAGGGCCGCGTGCGGCACCCGTTGAACTCGCCGGACTTCTCGTCGTTCATCCTGCAGGCGCAGGCATCCGGCGCGACGGTGCTGGGGCTGGCCAATTCGGCCAACGACACCAGCAACGCGGTCAAGGCCGCGGCGGAATTCGGTTTGACGCCCAAGATGAAGATCGCCGGCCTGCTGGTGCTGATCACCGACATCCACGCCCTCGGCCTGGCGGCAGCGCAAGACATGTACCTGACGACGGCCTGGTACTGGGATCAGGACGATGCGTCGCGCAAATGGGCCGCGCGCTTTGAAGAGCGCATGAAGAAGAAGCCGTCGATGCTGCAGGCGGGCGACTATTCGGTGACGACCACGTACCTGAAGGCGGTGCAAGCCACCGGCACCACCGATGGCGACACGATCATGAAATGGCTGAAGGCCAACCCCGTGAACGACTTCTTCGCCAAGGACGCGCACATCCGCGCCGACGGCCTGATGGTGCACGACATGTACCTGATGCAGGTGAAGAAGCCGTCCGAATCCAAGGGGCCGTGGGACTACTACAAGCTGATCGCGCAGATTCCGGGCGACCAGATCTACACGTCGCCGGCGGAGTCCAAGTGCCGCCTGATGAAACCCTGATCCGAACGCATTCCTGGAAAACCTCATGAACCAGCAAGACCTTACCGCCCTGCCGGTGGACTTGAGCGGCCGCCGCGTCATCATCACCGCCGGCGCGGCAGGCATCGGCGCGGCCCTGGCCGACGCCTTTGCCGACCGCGGCGCCCGCGTCCACCTGTGCGATGTGGACCAGAACGCGCTGGCGTCCAGCCGCCACGCCAATAGCCATGCCGACGTCAGCCGCCGCGAAGATATCGACCGCTACATGCAAACCGCCCTTTCGCACCTGGGCGGCCTGGACGTACTGGTGAACAACGCCGGCATCGCCGGCCCTACAGCGGGCATCACCGACATCCAGCCGGACGACCTGAGCGCGACGCTGGACATCAACCTGGCCTCGCAATTCCACACCGTTCGGCATGCGGTGCCCGCGCTGCGCCAGGCGGGCGGCGGCGCCATCATCAACATCAGTTCGGTGGCCGGCCGCATGGGCATTCCCATGCGCACGCCGTACGCCGCCTCCAAATGGGGCGTGGTCGGGCTGACGCGGTCGCTGGCGGTGGAACTGGGCGGTTACGGCATCCGGGTGAACGCACTGCTGCCCGGGCTGGTCGCCGGCCCCCGCATCGACCGTGTCATCGCCGCCCGCGCCCGCAACATGGGCCTGACCGTCGAGGAAGAAACCGAACTGGAGCTGGCGGGCGTCAGCCTGCGCCAGTTCGTGCGCGCGGCCGATATCGCGAATATGGCGTTGTTCCTGGCCAGCCCTTACGGCGCGATGGTCAGCGGACAGGCCATCAGCATCGACGGCGACCTGCAGTCGCTGCCGTGGCAGCCGCCAGCCGATTGACCCGCGTCAAAGGCGCTGCGCGCTAGCCGATCAGCTGGATCGTGTCCGCATAGACCCCGGTGCGGCGCGCCTGGGCGGTGGCGTGCAGCGCGCCCAGCAGCCGCCCGGTCAGTTCCTGGTTCTGCGCATCCTTACGGGTGATCAGCACGAATTCAAACCACTGCCGCGACGCCAGCGGCAGCGCCACCAGATCGGGGTAGACCAACGCGATATCGGAGGCCGACAGCGCGTTGACGAGACTAATGCCCTTCACCGCCCGCACGGTGCCCGGCACCAGGGTCATGTGCGCCTGCATGGCGAAATCCAGCTGCGTGGTGTCGCCGGTGTCGCCCTGCGCCACCACGTAGTCCGACCACAGGGGCTTGACGAAGGTGTCCGGCGCGATATCCGCCACGGCCACCACGCGGCGCCTGGCCAGCGGATGGTCCCGGTGCGCAATCGCCATGACATCGGTGCGCAGGAAAGGCGTGAAATTCAGCCGCGGGCTGTCCTGCCCGACCGCCCCCAGGCCGAAATCCGCCCGCATGGTCTCGACGGCGCTGATCACCTGCACCGAAGACTCCACATCGACCGAGAACGGCCGCTTGCCGTGTTCGTCCAGGTAGCGCTTGACGGCTTCGGGCGCATAGCTCAGCGCCAGCGCCGGCGAAGATGCGATGCGCAGGCCGCGGCCCCCGAACTGCTCGATGCTGTGCAAGGCTTCGTCGATGCGCACCAGTTCGTCCAGCACGAACTTGGCCTCGGTATACAGGTACTGCCCCGCCTCGGTGGGCCGCAAGGTCTTGTGCGTACGGTCGAACAGCTGCACGCCCGTGGCGCTTTCCAGGCGCGAGACCGCATGGCTGATCGCCGGCTGCGTCAGGTGCATCACCTGCGCCGCCTGGCGGGTGGACCCGGTCATGACGACCGTATAGAAGATACGCAGATCGTGGATGTTGAAGTTGCGCTTCATGCCCGTGACTCCTCCCCATGGGAAAGGCGGCCGGCTTTGCGCCAGCCGCCCTCCGGAGCCCGATTCTAGGCCCTGCGCGCCGATGCGCCTATTGCGGCACCCGCTCTATTTCCGGCGACACCCACTTGCCCTCCAGCAATTCCGGCTTGGGCCAGTAGTACCGCATCGTCACCATGAACGGGCCATCGGGCGCGGGCAGCCAGTTGGATTCCTTGGCCTTGCCGGGCGATTGCGCCTGGATGTAGAGCGTCAGCCCGCCGTCGGCATCCTTCTTCAGGGACGGCAGCATGGGCGAGTTGATCAGGTAGCGGTTGATGGGGTTGGGCGCCAGCAGCTGGTCGGGCAGCCGGTACATGGTCATGGACCAGAACGCATTGACGGGCGGCAGGCTGCGCGGCGCAAAGCGCAGCGTGTAGGCGTACTTGCCATCCAGTTCCTGGCCGCGGCTGTCCTTTTCCAGCACGGGGTACAGCGCCTCTTCGCGGCTGTTGGCACCGATGCCGACCTGCGTGCCGGTGGCACGCCTCAGATAGTCGTTCTTCAGCGTGTTGCGGTCGCCGAACAGCGTATCGGTCTTGCCGCCTAGCGCGGAACGGTTCTTGTCGATGTCGTTCTGCGCCGTGTGCATGCCTTCCTGCAAGGCGCGCCGCAAGGCGGGATTCAGGGTATCGGCCTTGTAGGGCTGCCCCGGTTTCAAGCCGATGCTGGCGAAGCGTTCGCGCAGCCATTTCTCGGTGGGATGGGTGGGCGCGAACTGCAGCAAAAAAGCCAGCTGGTTATAGAACTCCAGCGACGTGCGCATCTCGCCGGGCGGCACGGGCGGAATCCAGTCGACCGCCGGCGGCGGGGGTGGCGCCGGGCGCTTGGCGAAGGCCGACAAGGGCTGGATCTTGTAGCGGGCCTGGATGCGCTTGACGTTTTCGAGGTCGGCCGGGTTAAACAATTGGGTGCGGCCCACCATGTTCACCAGTTCGGTTTCCGACTTGATCACCTTAGTGATGCCGGGGGGCACCTTGCCCGTCCAGCGCGGACCCGCAATCAGGAAATTGCCACCGCCGTTGCCCGTGCTGCGGCTACCGATATAGGCAAAGTTGTACGTGTACAGGTCCATCAACTGCAGGACGAAGTAGCGGCGCTTTTCCATCGGCGGCACGGAAATCACGACCGGCTCGGCGCGCAGGTCGAGGATGGCGAACGAGTATGGCGTGTCGGAGTTGGGCGTGACGAACGCCGTGTCTTCCGGGGTGAAGACGCGCGCGATGTTGTTCACCGTGTTGAACGGCCCCTTGTACTGCGGGTTGTTCTTGTCGATGCTGAACGCATACATGGTCTGGTAGCTGGCGACCATGGGCGTGCCATACAGATAGGCCTCGCGCGCGATGCTGCGCGCCTGCTGCCCGGTGACCCCGTGAATGCCGACGGATTGCGACCCCGTGGCCTCGTCTGGCGACGTGAAGCTGCAACCGGCCAAGCCGCCGGCCAGCAATGCCGTGACGAACCACCGCGTGGGCGTGCCGCGAAGGGCGATGGAAAATCCGGTGCTACGCTGGCGGTCGCTCATGGTTGGCTCCAACACGTTGGGATGTTGGCAACGCCCTGGTGGCGGCAGCGTCGCGGGCTAAGCAGAAATTCCGGGACTGATTCTGGCATATTTCCCGGCGATGAAGAAGAACCGGTGTTCCACAACTAGGACCGGTTCGCACAGGAACAACATATCAGGCATGGATACGCACAATAGCAATACGGGCGGCGACGGCGAATCGGGCGCAAACCTGCGAGCGTCGTCGTACTACGTGCTGCAAGCCACGCACCGCTGCGCCCAGTGTGGCGAATCCACACCCGTGTTCGCGCTGGCGGTACCGCCCGATCACGAAAGCACGGACGCCGACATCGAGCTGGACGAAGACGGCGACAGCACCGGACTGGACCCAGGCGCGTTCCACGACTGGCTGTTCGGCCCCGAGCAATGGCAGCGCATCGCGGGGCCGGCCCTGCTATCGCAGGTCGGCATCCTGTCGGCGCCGGTCGTGCGCACCCTGCATGCCCTGGCGCCTACCGTGCGCCAGCACCCCGGCCGGAACGGCCAATGGACCAATTTCTGCGAACACTGCGACAGCCCCGTCTGGGAAGGAGCGCTGTATCCGACGCCCGGCCAGCCCTTTTGCCCGACAGACGACGCGGCGGCCGCGCAGATCACGGTGCATGCGGTGGATGAACCGCTTGCGGCGTTTGCCGCCATGTGCTGGACCGAGGGCTACCGCAACAAATGGCCGCTGTTCAAGCGCCTGGGCGTGGAATGCCGCGAAGCAGAATGACTGCCGCGGATTCCCCGGCAGCCCGTTCCCAGGTCATTGCGTAGCGGTTTCCTGCGCCACGCCGGCCAGGTCTTCCAGGCGTTGCAAAGGGATCTCGACAATCGCGCTTTCCGTTGCCCGCGCGTCGGTGGTCAGATGCTGGATCAGGTCCACGGTGGTGGACCGCCGCGTCAACATCAGGCAGGTCACTTCCCCATCGACGACGCGGGTCGCGTGCCAGCACCCCGGCCGCATGCAGATGCCTTGTCCTTGCGGCACACGAAAGGCCGCCAGCGTCGCCAGATCAGGGCTGCCGTCGGCGGCGCTTTTGGCGACGACCTGGATGATCTGGCCCGTCAGCGGCACGATGGCCTGCTGCGTCAGCAGGTGCTTTTCCAGGCTGGCGATTTCCACGGACGGGCTGCGGTAGTTGACCCACAGCAGTTCGGCGTCGCCGCCCGCCCCCGTGTTGAACACGTGTTCCTGCCAGAAATCCGTGGCCGGGTTGGAGAAAAGCGGCACGCCATTGCCGTCCGGCATGGGCTTGCCCAACATCCAGCCGTAAGCCGAGAAAGCCTGCGGCGTCAGATCATTGACTACCAGCTGCGTGTTGCTTGTCATGCGGACCCTTGTGATGGCTTCGGAGGCACGCTGCGCTTGGGGAATTCGGCGTCGTAATCGAAATCGCCGCGCGCGATGGCCTCCAGGATGGCCGCCCGGCGATCGGCGGCCCGTTTCAGGTTGGCGGCCGTGGGCTTGACGCGGATGCGTTCAACGCAGTGCCTGCCGTCATAGAAGAAGCCGATCTCGATGGACGATTCGGACGCGGGCCTGACCCCATCGAACCCCTGGCTCATCGCCTTTCCCGTTGTAGTTGCTGATGGGCGACATGATATCGCTTCAAGATGACGCGCTGAAGCCGGCGCGAAAGCCCGGGCCAAATCCGGGCAGCCTCGTTACTATGGCCCCACGCCCCACACACAAGGATGCGCAACATGGCTACCGATCTGTCGTCGCATTATGTCTTGCTGGATGCCAACGGCACCGCTTCCACCGTCAACGGCGGGGACGCGTTCTGGTCCCAGTCCCCCGATGAGCTGGACCGTTTCGGCCGCGGCTGGCTGGTGTCCGAATACGCCTTCTCCAAGGATTGGCCCCAGTGGGAAATGCACCCCGAAGCCGACGAGATCGTGCGCCTGATGTCTGGCGTGGCCGAGCTGCATCTGGAGTGGCCGACAGGCATCCAGAAGGTGAAGATGCTGGACGGTGACGCGTACGTGATCCCCAAAGGCGCCTGGCACACCGTCAAGGTGGTCGAGCCCTGTCGGATGCTGCACATCACCATGGGCGCCGGCACGCAGCACCGCCCGCTGTAGCCTCAGCCGGGCGCGGCGACGGGACGCGCCCGCGTGATTTCTCGGTCGTCTATCGGCCAGTGCAACACCGCCGACAAAACGCCCAGCGCCATCGCGCCCATCCAGATCAGGTCATAGGACCGGGTGGCTTCGAACACGATGCCGCCCAGCCACACGCCCAGGAACGAACCCAGCTGATGGCCGAAGAACACGAAGCCGAACAGCGTGGTCAGATAGCGTACGCCGAAGACCTGCGCGATCAGCCCGTTGGTCAGCGGTACCGTGCCCAGCCAGACGAAGCCCATGACGGCGGCGAATGCGTAGACGGTCCAGCTCGATAGCGGCAGCAACAGGAACAGCGCGATGGCGGCGGTGCGCACCAGGTAGATGCCGGCCAGCAGATACTTGCGGCGGTGCCGCGCGCCCAGAATGCCGCAGACATACGTGCCCGCGACGTTGGTCAGCGCAATGATCGCCAGGGCCCCCACCGCGTCGGCCGCGCGCAGGCCCTTGTCCATCAGGTAGGCGGGCAGGTGCGTGCCGATGAACGCCAATTGGAAGCCGCAAGCCAGAAATCCCAGGTTCAACAACCAGAACCCGGGCTGCGCGAAGGCTTCGCGGATGGACGCGTGCAGGGACAGGCCCGCATCCGGCGCCGCCGGGTCCTGCAGGGCGCGGGCCGGTTCGCGCAGGGGCCGTGCCAACGGCAGCACGATCGCCAGCAGCAACGCGAATACCAGCAAGGCGTTGACCCAGCCCCAGCCTGCGATCAGCCATTGCGCCGCCGGCACCATGGTGAATTGGCCCAGTCCGCCCACGGCGCCCGCCACGCCCAGCGCCCAGCCGCGGCGTTCGGGCGGCACCAGGCGGCTCAGCGCGCCGTAGATGACCGCGAACGCGGTGCCGGACAGCGCGATACCTATGCACACGCCCGCCGCCAGCAAAAAGGCCGCGGGCGTCGCGGCGTAGGCCATGCCGGCCAGGCCCAGCGCATAGAACGCGAGCCCCACGACGATGACCTTGGCCGAACCGTAGCGGTCGGCCACCATGCCGGTAAAGGGTTGCGCGATGCCCCAGGTCAGGTTCTGGATGGCCATCGCCATGGCGAAGGTTTCGCGGCTCCAGCCCCGATCCATCGAGACCGGCAGCAGGAACAGGCCCTGCACGTGGCGCACGCCAAGCGCCAGGCCCATGACGATGCCGCCGGCAAGCACCAGCAGCCATAGCCGCGAGGCATCCGGGGAAGACTTGGCAAGCGGGGACGGCATGGCGGTTCTCCTGGCGGGCGCGGCGCCCTGCGATCAAGGGCGCCTGGCGTCCATTACAGAAGAGCGGCGTCCCGGCATCAACCGATTATTTTTTGTCCGCTGCATGCTCGGCAGGAATGTGACGGGATCGCGCAGACGCAGGCGCGCGCACCGAAAACACCGACCCCTTGCCGGGCACGGACCGCAACTGGATGTCAAAACCCAGCAGCCCCGTCAGTCGCCGCACGATCGACAGCCCCAGCCCCAAGCCCAGACCCTGACCCGCCGGCGCATTACCGACACGCGTGAATTCATTGAAGACGGCCTCCTGCGCGTCCGGCGCGATCCCCACGCCGGTGTCCCACACCTGGATCAGTGCGCCGCCCGCCCGCGGACGGGCGCACAGCAGCACGCCGCCCCGGGGCGTGTACGACAGCGCATTGCTCAGCAAGTTGTGCAGGATGCGGCGCAACAAGGTGGGATCGGTCTCCAGCACCAGGGGCGTAGGCAGCACAGCCAGCCGCAACCCTTGCGCCTGCGCCTGCGGCTCGAAGTCCTGGCGGATCTCGTCGAACAACGCGTCCAGGCTGACGGGGCGGCGCTCGATGCGCAGCAGATGCGCGTCCATGCGCGACACGTCCAGCAAGCCGTCCAAGAGACGGTTCAAGCTGGCCAGGACGGTTTGTTGGCGCTGCGCGACATGCAGCACGTCCTGTGGGCGGGCGTCGCCTTGCTGGGCGCGGCTGGCCAGGATGTCGGTGAACAGGCTCAAGGCGTGGACCGGTTGGCGCAGGTCGTGTCCGGCTGCCGCCAGGAAGCGCGTCTTGGCCTGGTCGGCGGCGGCCACGCGATCGCGTTCACGCTGCAGGTCGCCGATCAGGCCCAGGTTCTCGAAGCGCAGCGACACCGTGGTCTTCAAACTGCGGTAAGTGATGGCGCTGAAATACATGTTCACGCCCAGCAGGCAGAACGCGAAGGCGGCGTAGACCAGGTGCAACGCGTCGCCCTGGATCAGGCAGGCCACGGTGAACGGCGCCAGCATGCCCAGCGCAGACCCGACGTAGGCCGGCGGATAGGCCGATAGCGACGGCACCGCGCCACTGCACATGCCGGCCAGCATCACGCAACCGAACGCCAGCATCATGTCATCGTGCGACAGCACGGCGGCCAATCCGGCCAGCCCCCACAACAGGCCCGACAGCCATGACAACACGCAGAACGCCGACACCCAGCGCCGCACGTCGGCGGACGCGACCGGAAGCCGCAGGAACCGGCGATTCACCCCCACCCGCAAGGCCGTCAGCAGATACAACGCGGCGGCCCACGCCGCCAGCAACCAGACCGGCACGCTGGCGCGCATCACATAGGCGACGGGGATGACGATGGCGAAGTTGGCGAACAACACGCCGTAGGACTGGCGGTAGAGCAAACGGGCCAGTTCGGCGCGATGAGAGGCATCGTGCCCGAGGGTGGGCGGCAGGGCAGGCGAAGTTGGCGTGGCTGGGGCAGCTGGGGCGGTCATGCGCCGGATAGGTCCCTAAAAAGACGCATCATTTTGACACAAATAGCCCCTCCTCCCTCGACGCCTTGACAGGGGCCAGCGCGCGCCCGCCCGTCGTATTAACGTTTTCTTTTCTATCGTTACATTTGCCGCCTCATTGACTGCTACTGCTGGTTACAGTGCTGCCTTCGCATCAATTTTGACAGGCACCTGACATGTGGCACGTCCGGCTTGGCGTATTTCTACCCGCGGCTTCGTCCCGCGCTTTCGCGCAATGAGGGCCGCGCTCAAGCCCCTGACGCTGGCCTTGGCGTTTGCCTTGCCCGGCCTCCCCGGCACAGCGCAGGCCGACTCCTGGATCGACCGGTGCACCACCACCTATTACGGCCAGGGGTCCGACACGTATTGCCACCAGGCCTACAGCGAAGGCTTCGCGGCCGTGCTGACCGGCACGCGCGCCGACGACACCGGCGCCTGGGGCTACATCGACAAGCAGGGCCGCATGGCCATCGCCCCCGGCTACTCGGAAGCCAAGCCGTTTCAGAACGGGTTGGCCGCGGTCAGCCAGGGCGACCTTTGGGGCTATATCGACACCAAGGGCCACTGGGTCATCAAGCCGCGCTTCGGCATGGCGTCGGGCTTCAACGCCGAAGGCACTGCCTTGGCCGAGGAAGACGATCGCGATGTGCTGATCGACCGCCAGGGCAAGGTCGTCAAGACCTTCGAACTGGGCACGCGCACATGGGGTTTCCAGCCCGGGCAGAAGCTGGCGTCGATGGAAGTGCCCACGCCGCCGCGCCTGTTCAATATCGCGACAGGCAAGGCCGCGACCCTGCCGCCCGGGGTGATGACGCTTGGCGCCCCGACGGCGGGCTATCTGCCCGCCCAGTTGCGCGAAACCCGCTACAACGGCTGGTGGGGCCTGCTGGACGACAATGGACGCTGGGCGGTGCCGCCGGACGTCCTGCGCTCGCAGGAAGCGCCGATACGCGACGGCGATGTATTGGCCGTGCGCCGCGACAATCAATGGGAATTTGTCGATCCGCGCGGCAACGCGCTGTCGACGGCACGGTACGAACGCGTGCAGTGGGTGGCGTCCGGGCTGTGGCTGGTCAAGCCCGAGAACGGAAAGTCAGCCTTGCTGGACGCCAGGTTCAAGACCCTGCATACCTTCTCGCAACCCTATGTGGGACTGCAGGAACGGGATGGCTGGCGCTATCTGCCGGATACGGCCTTGACGCTGTTGATCAGCCCGGCCGGCAAGATTGAAAAATTGGCGTTGCGAGACGGCCGCGTCGAGATCAACCAGGGGCGCGCCTGGGTCTACGGCGCCTCGGCCGCGCCGGCGGCAACGCCCGAAGACGATGCGGCGCAATCCGACACCCACGCGACGGGCCTGTCGGATGCCGTGAAGGAAGCCGCACCGGAGGAAGCCGAGGCCGGCGACGCCGCAGACGTGGCAGAAGCCGCCGACACTGCGACCGTTGCCGAAGCGGCTGACACCGCGAGCAACGCCCCCGGCGCTGCCCCCACGGCCGCCGCATCCACCGCCTTGGAACCGGTCGCCGATGCCGCCGCGACCGTCATGACGGACGTCGCGACGCCGGCTCCTGACGCGACCGCCGCCGCAGAATCCGCCTCGGTGGCAGGCGTGGCCTCCGTGGCAGCCGCCGACGCGACCGTGTCCTCGCTCCTGGTCGAAGACGACGATCAAACGACGTCCATGGCTCCCGCAGGCCCGGAAGTCCTGGTGCAGGTCTACGACCCGGACGGCAAGCCGCTGCTTGATGCCGCCACGATCGCGCAATTGGCCGGCTTGCAGATCAGCGCCTTCTCGCCCGGGAGCTCGGCGTTGCGCAGCCAGTCGGCAACGGGCATGCCGTTGGCGCTGCTGCGTACCGGGGACTACCAGCAACCGCCGTCGATCCTGACGGCAGACGGCAACATCGTCTCGAATCCGGAATGGGATTCCATCGACAGCTATAACGTGACGATGCCGCTCGTGGTGCAGACCAAGAGCGGCAAATTCGGCGCCATCGACGGCAAGGGAAATTGGGCCGTGCGGCCTCAGTTCAGCGGCATCCGCAACTTCAGCGGCCCCTACACGTGGGCGCGCAAGCCGGGCATGCAGCGCGGCGACGCCGTCTTGATCGATGCGCGCGGCAAGACCGTGCCCATCCCCGAAGCCGTCGCTGCCGACTCCGGCCGACTTGACGGCGAACTGCTGTTCTACCGCGCGCCAGACGAAAACCGCGCGCGCCGCTGGGGCCTCTGGAACATCCGTCTGGGCGCGCCAGCGCTGAAACCGGTCTACGAGCAAATCGAGGAATTCGAGGACGATTGGGCGCGCGTCCAGCAAGATGGCCGGTGGGGCATCATCAACCGCGAGGGCCAGTGGATCGTGCGCCCCGCGCACGACAGCGCCTACAAATTGGATTACCTGGGCAACGGCTTCACGCTGGTGGACGACCCCGACGCCAAAGCCAGCGCCAACCGGTACGCGCAGAGCCCTTACCGGATGGTCAACCTGCGCACCGGAAAAGTCAGCGACACGGTCTACGGCAAGCCCAGCAAGATCAAGGATGGACGCTACATCGGCGAAGTGGCCGACGGCAGCGCCGTGCTGTTCGACGCGCAAGGCCACGCCACCCGCCTGTCGGACGGCAAGCCCGAGAGCAAAGAACAATACGGCGACTGGATCATCGTGCGCCATGACGAACGCGAAGGCGCGATCGACGCCCGCGGCAACATGGCGATTCCCGCCTTGTACGGCGAATTCAATCCGTTCTTCGTACAGCCTGAAGGCCTGGCGCGCGTCAACCTGGCAACGGGTTACCGCCTGATCGACCAAAGCGGCAAGACGGTGCTTGAGAAGCGCGGAGACGGCGTTCCGCTGGCGTCGATGCAGCGCCTGCTGTTCACCGACGATTCGGAATCCAGCGCCATCATGACCGACCTGCAAGGCCGTGAGATCACCCGCTTTGCAGGCCGCTATTCCGTGGAGGACAGCCACGCCAGCGAAGGCGTGGTGCCGTATAGCGACGGCGGCGGCAAGAAGGGCCTCGCGAACGCCGACGGCAAGCGCATCGTCGGCACGCATTTCAGCGAACTGGGCCCGATGAAGGACGGCCTGGCCCGCGCGCGCCGCCTGGAACGCACCGGCAAGCTGTATGGCTACATCGACATCACCGGACGCTATGCGATTGCGCCCGCATTCACGTGGGCCGGCGATTTCCATGATGAGCGCGCCATGGTCCGCCGCGACGGACTGGTCGAATTCATCGATAGGCAAGGCAAGGCCGCCGCGACGTTCGGCGTGCTGTGCGACAAGGTGGTGATCTTCGACGCCGAGGAAACGCAGACCTGGCCCCCCGAGCCGCTGACCTGCCCCGAAGCCACGGTCGTGCCGCCCCCCGCCCTCGAAAAAGCCAACGCCAACGCCAAAGCAGAACAATCATGACGTCACGCGTGATCCGCACCACCCGACTCGCCTGCGCCATTGCGGCGCTGGGCGCCTCCCTGTCCGCCCATGCGCAAACCGGCCACATGTACTGCCTGGACGAAGGCCGCTACCGCTCCGACGCCTACGCCGACGACATCGCCGGCGTCAGCCCCTACGCCAACGGGTGCATCCGCGCCCTGTCGGACGGGCGTGCCGCCGTGCTGCTGCCCTCGGCCCTGGAGAACGTCAACCGCGTTCCCATGGACCAGTCGCTGCGTCGCCACGCGTGGGGCTTTCTTGACCAGAACGGCCGGCTGGCCATTCGCCCGCTCTTCGAAGACGTGCGGGATTTCCGCCACGGCCTGGCCGCCGTGCAGTGGAAAGGCAAATGGGGCTTTATCGATACGCGCGGCCGCATGGCGGTGCCGCCGCGTTATGACAGCGTCCAGGACTATGCCGAAATCGGCCTGGCGGTCGCCACGCTGGACGGCCGCCAACAACTGATCGACCGCCAGGGTGCGCCCGTCGGGGAGCCCCTGGACACCGGCATCCAGAACCTGTTCCTGGACGACGGCGTGCCGGCGCGCGCCGCCGTGCAGTACAAGCAGGAATTTCGCGGCGTCAACGGCGAGCGCCGTTTCGCCAAGCCCGGCGTCACCATCACGCAGGCCTACGGCCAAGGGCTGTACATCGCCATCGACGACGAACGCCGTTACGGCGTGGTGGACGGCGACTGGAACTGGGTCGTTGAACCTGCTTACGAAGACATCTTGACGCAGCGCGACGGCAGGCCGGCCGTGGCGTACGGCCGCGAGGGCGCCGTGCTGATCGGCGCCGATGGCAAGGTGACCGGCCTGGACCAGGGCTACGGCAGCATGCAGCCTGTGGGCCGCGCGTTCTGGAGCGCCGAGCTGGACCGCCGCAAGGGCTATGCCGTGCTGGACGCGGCCGGCACGCTTGTCACGACCATGAAGCCCGACGAAGCGCAGTCTTCCCAGCGCTTTCAAGACACCATCGTCTACCCCTCAGGCGATACGCTCATGGCCCTGGTGCCGGGTCAGACCGCCCCCATCAAGCTGGGGCCCGCGTTGTCGCCCGGCATGGACGAAGACGGCTTCGTGATGTTCACCGACCAGACGGGCGCGCCCGCCGGACTCTTGACGCCCAAGGGCGTGTGGCTCAATGGCGGCGATGCGCCGGCCTGGTTGCGCGAGGCCGGATCGATGGAGGTGCGCGAAGGCAGGCTGTGGATCAAGAAGCGCGAAGGCGGATTGCTGAATGTGGTGGATGCCGATGGCCACGTGCTGCTCAAACCCGAGACGGTTGAAGCGACGCAGTACATGGAGCTGAGGGCCGTGCCGCTGAACATGCCGGGCGGGCCGCTGGCCATGCTGGGCCAAGCGCATTGCCAATGCGGCGTGTCGGGCGCCGGCCTGTTGCTGGCCGACGGCACCCTCGTGACCGATCCGTCGTGGTCGGACCTGGTTTCGCTGGACGGCACGGACAACCGCGACAGCGACCCGGAACCCGAGGCCGGCGACGATGCGCTGAAGCCGGACCAGTTGCGCTTTGCCGCCGAGACCGACCGCGGCCTGCAGTTGCTGGATGCCCAGGGCCGGCCGATGAGCCTGCCGGTGCAGCAGCATATCGGCAACTTCCGCCACGGCTATGCGCTGATCTACGCTGACGGTGTCAACCGGATGATCGACCGCCAGGGCAAGACCTATGACCTGCCCGATGTCTTCCAGACGGACATCGTTGCCCCAGGCGTGGTCCGGTTCTTGAAGAGCGCCAACGCGGACGCCCCGTGGGGCCTGTACGACTTTGTGGCCCGCAAGGAACTGGTCGCCCCGGCCTTCCGCCACATCGGCCACTTTCAGAACGGCCAGGCCGTGGCGTCGCTGGGCGCGGATCGCGTGGGCGTGATCAATATGCAGGGACAGTGGGTGCTGCCCGCCAGCCACTACGGCATTGCACGCGTCAACGACAAGCTGTGGCGGGTGATGCAGGCCGGCGGGCAGGGCGAAGACTACGAACGCCCCGCCGCCCTCTTCAATGACCAGGGCCGCCCCCTGACGTCGTTCCAACGCCTCCTGCAGGTATCCGACGAAGAGCGAGGATTCGTTACCGCCAGCGGCGAAAAGAACCGCTGGATCGTGGCCGCCGACGGCTCCGGCGTGCAGGACCTGCAGGACGCCACCTATTCCCGCATAGGCGACTGGCTGGAGATCCGCCGCGCCGCGCGCTACGGCTATCTGGATGCCCAGGGCGCGTGGCAGATCGGCCCCATGGCCGCGGTTGGCTCTGTCTTCCAGGGCACGCCCGCCCGCGCGCTGTCGACGGACGACGCCGGCGCGCGCCTGATCGACACCACGGGCAAAACCGTCGTCACCCTGCCCTCCGGCGACTGGCGCTGGCCGCCGGGCTCGGCGTGGCTGCTGCGCCATTACGTCGCGAACGGCAAGGCCATGACGGACTACGCCGGCCTGGACGGCAAGTCGCGGGTGAAGGTGCAGGGCACGGCCTCCCCCTATTCGGAGGGGCGTGCGGTCACCGAACTGTCTACCCGGGCGGTTCGCGCCGTCGACGCCAACGGCGCGTTGAGCGGCCCGGCGTTCGACGCGCTGGGCGCCCTGCATGACGGCCTGGCACCCGCCCGCACCGACCTCAACTTCGGCTATGTGAACAGCGAAGGCAAGTTCGTCATCCCGACCGACTACAACGCCGTCACGCCGTTCGCGGACCAGCGCGCCGTGGTATCCACGATGGAACTGTCGAAGATCATCGACCCCGCGGGCAATGCGTTGGCGCGCGTCGAGATGGTGTGCGGCATGCGCACGCTGTACGGCAGCGCCGGCCAGCGCCTGTGGCCGCTGTCCTTGCCGGCGCGCTGCCGCCGCTAAGCCGTCTTGCCGCTGGACGCCTATTGCGCGTCCAGCGCCAGGTAGCGCTGGGTCTGCACGATGGCTTCACGTTCCTTGAAGCTGGTCAGGCGATCGGCCAGCGCGCTGCTGTCGCCGGTCTGCTTGATGGCGGCCAGCGTGGCCTGCATGGCATGGATGGCGGCGCGCTGCAGGTCCGACGGGATGATGGCCAGGCGATAGCCCATCGCGGCCAGCTCGGGCAGCGGCACCAGCGGGGTCTTGCCGCCGTAGAACATGTTGATGAGCTTCAGGCCCGGCAGACGCTCGGCGATGGCGCGGATCTGCTCCAGCGTCTCGGGCGCTTCCACGAACACCATGTCCGCGCCGGCCTTCACATAGCGCTCGGCACGCGTGATCGCCGCATCAAACCCTTCCACCGCAATCGCATCCGTGCGCGCGATGACCAGCGCGTCGGCATCCGAGAGCGTCTGGCGCGCAATGTGCACCTTGCGGCACATCTCGTCCGTGTCCACCAGGCTCTTGTCGTCCAGATGGCCGCAGCGCTTGGGGAATGACTGGTCTTCGATATGGAAGGCCGCCACGCCCGCGCGCTCCATGATGCGCACCGTGCGCTCCACGTTGGCCGATCCGCCGAAACCGGTGTCGGCGTCCGCCACCACCGGCAGGCCGCTGGCATCGACGATCTTCTCGACCCGATCCATCACTTCGGTAAAGCTCAGCAGGCCGATATCCGGATAGCCTGCCGCACGCGCGATGGCGCCGCCGCTGGCGTACACGGCATTGAAGCCTGCCGCGGCCACCAGCCGGGCCGACATGCCGTCATAGGCGCCGGGCGCCACGACGATGTCACGGGCCAGGTGCTGGCGCAACAGGGTGCTGGGTTTGACGGGAGCGTTCATGGCGGGTTCCTTGATGAAGATGCCGGGATGTATGCATCATCGGCTGGCGGCAATAGAATGTCCAATATATGGAAAATTGATAATCAGTACTTTTAAGGTATCAATATGGAACTGCGCCATTTGCGCTATTTCGTCGTGACCGCCGAGGCGCAGCACTTCACGCGCGCGGCGGAACTGCTGGGCATGGCGCAGCCGCCGCTGAGCCAGCAGATCCGTCAATTGGAACAAGAGGTCGGCACGCCGCTGTTTGACCGCGCCGGCCGCGGCGTTGCGCTGAACGACGCGGGCCGCGCCTTCCTGGTTTGCGCGCAAGACATCCTGCAGCGCGCGCAGGCCGCGGTGCAGACGGCGCAGCGCGCCGCCCGCGGCGAGGTCGGCGAACTGACGCTGGGCTTCACCGAGTCCGCATCGTTCAACGGTGTCGTGACCGAGCTGATCCGCCAATACCGGCAGCAATACCCCGATGTGGAAATGACGCTGTCGCAAGGCGATAGCGAGACGCTGGTGGCGCAGCTGCGCGAAGGCGCGATCGACGCCGCCTTCGTGCGGCCGCCCTTCGCACTGGACGGCGGCTTGACGTTCACGCAGTTGGCGGAAGAACCGCTGGTGGTGGCCCTGCCCCTGGGCCATGCGTTGGCGCGGAAGAAGCGGCTGGCGCCCGCGGACCTGACGCAGGAGCGCTTCATCCTGTATTCGCGCAAATCGGGTTACGGGCTTAGCGCGGACATCATGGCGGCTTGCCGGCAGCACGGCCTGAACCCGCTGATCGGCCAACGCGCGCCGCAGCTGTCGTCGGCGGTGAACCTGGTGGCGGCCGGCATGGGCGTGGCGGTAGTACCCGCGTCACTGCGCCATCTGCGTCCCGACGGCGTGGTCTACCGCCCTTTCGCGCTGGACTGGCCGCGTGCAGTGCTGGGCCTGGCAGTGCGTCAGGACCGGCCGGGCGGCAAGGTGGAAAACCTGCTTCGGCTGGCCGGCGGCCGCGCCTAGCGCGGGTGTGCCGCGACGCTCAGTCTTCGTGCGATTCGTGCACGGCCACGGCGCCGCGCTTCCAATAGCTGGCGGCGCGGATGCGGGCCTTGTCGGTGCCATGCTGCGACACCATGATTTCACGCACGGCCTTGGCCACGGCGGATTCGGCCGCCACCCACACATAGCCTTCGCCTGGCGGCAAGGTCAGTTCGCGCGCCGCTTCCAGCAACAACGTGCTGTAGCCCGGCGCCGTGCCATCACGATGCAGCCAGCGTACGGAGGCCTGCGCGGCCGAAGCCAGCGGGATCTGATTGGCGGCGGACGGCACCTCGATCAGGACAAACGCCTGTGCGGCGGCGGGCAGTTCCTCAAGGCGACGGGCGATGGCGGGCAGCGCCGTTTCGTCGCCGATCAGCACGTGCCAATCAAACCCCGTGGGCACCACGAAGGAACCGCGCGGGCCGCCGATGCCAAGCGTCTGGCCAGGCGCGGCCTGTTCGGCCCACGAGGACGCAGGACCGTCGCCGTGCAGCACGAATTCAATGACAAGCTCACGGCGGGAAGCGTCGAAACGGCGGGGCGTGTAGTCGCGCGCGGCCGGCTTGGGCACGCCTTCCGGGAACTTGACGCCATCCGGGCCCACGGTGGGCAAGGCCAGCGGCTGGGTCGGGTCGGCGGGGAAGAAAAGTTTCACATGGTCATCGAACGACGCGGACACGAAGTCCTGCAGATCGTCGCCAGTGAAGGTGATGCGGGCCAGCAGGCCGGCAACGCGCTCGACGCGCGCCACGGTCAGCACGCGCATCTTCAGGTTGTGGCGCACGCGCTCCACGTTCAAATCGCTACGGGTCATTAAAACTCCAGTGTCAGGGGAACGGGTCAAGCACAGGGCTTGCCGTTGATCTCGTCGGTGGCGCGCGCCAGGATGGCGACGATGCGCCGTTGCTCGGCGGGCGAGGCGTCGGTGCGATCCAGCAGCGCCTGCCGGAGGGCTTGGCGCGCCTCGACGAATTCCGGCAGCCAGCCGGTGCGCACGTCCTCGCCTTCCGGGCCCAGGTTGCGGGGCTGGCCGCTCCAGGCCTGGCGCATCCAGTCCATCTTGCGGGCGATGTGCTTGAAGCGGTTGAACATCAGGGTCAAGCGGCTGCGGTTGGCTTCCAGATGCGCCTTGCCCGGATCCGCCAGGTGGTAGCGCTTCTTGGCGCCCTCTTGTTCCACGGTGGCGTAGCCCAGTTCTTCCAGATAGGTCAACGCGGGGTAGACCATGCCCGGGCTGGGTGTATAGAAGCCGTTGCTGAGCGTGCCCAGCGCCTTGATGAGTTCATAGCCATGGCTGGGGCTTTGCTCAAGCAAGCCCAGCAGCATCAGTTGCAGGTCGTCGGCCGACACGCGACGCCCGCGCGTGAAACCGCGCCCGTCGCCGCCGAAACCGTCCGCATCGCCCCGGCCGTCGGACGGGCCCGAAAACCAGTCGCCGCCAGAGGCGGCGTGGCGGGGATGATGGGCGTGGTGATGGTGGCCGTGATGGCCGCGGTGGTCATGATGGAAATGTCGCATGGTGGTTTCGCTCTTAAGATGTATCTTTAGATATATATCTTACGATACACCCGCAAAAATCCAGGCGTCAAGCGCGGCGTTCAAATACCCCCGCCGCGATGCCCCCCACAATCAGCGCCATGCCCGCCAGCAAGGACGCACCAAGCGGTTCGTGCAGGATCACGGCCGAACACAACAACCCGAATACCGGCACCCCCAGCAGCCCGATGGACGTCACGCCTGCCGGCAAGGACCGGTTCACGTTTACCGCTGCCCAGTACGCCACGGCGATACCGAAGACGCCGCCATATCCCAGCAACCAGGCCAGGTCCGGCGTCCAGACGACAACGGGCGGGCCTTCGGCCGCGAACGCCACCGCAGCCAGCACCGCCGAGGCCAGCAACGCCTGCCAGAACGCCAATTCGAAGGGCGGCGTCACCCAGCGGTGCGCACGCACATAGACGATGTTGGCCGCCCAGCACAATGCCGCCAACAGCACCAAGCCATTGCCCAGCAGCGCGTCGCGGCGTGTCCAGTCGAACGCCAGCGGGTTGAAGATGACAAGCAGCCCCAGCACCCCCAAAGCCAGTCCCAATTGGCGCGCGCGGCCGATGGGTTCACCCAGGAACAGCCATGCGCCGGGAATGACCCACAGCGGCGTGGTGTAGGCCAGCACCACCGAGCGGCCCGCCGGCACCGTCTGCAGGCCCAGGCTGACCAGCGCGGCGAATGCGCCCATGTGCAGCAAGCCCACGCTCAAGATCACCGGCAGGTCGGCCTTGACCGGCCACGCGACACGCCGCAGCGCGATTCCCAGCACCAGCAGCGCGGCCGTGCCCACGGCGCTGCGCGCGGCCACGGCCCAGATCGGCGTCATGTATTGCAGCAGGAGTTTGCTGACGACCCAGGTGAAGCCCCAGGCCAGGACCACGACGCCCAGCAGCAGCAAGGCGTTGCGACGGGACAGCGAAGTGGAAGGCATACGTGGGGGTCGGCATCCAAGCGGGCCGGAGCGGGTCGAAAGACCCGACTATAGGAGCCGCCCGTGGTCTGCCAATAGACCCACGGCGCGCCGATTTCCTGGAGCCACGGCAAGCGGCCGTACTCGCTTGGGCCTGGCCAGGAAAACACGCACGCCGGGCCGCCGCGCGCAGGGAAATCAAGGAGGCGCTCGCGCTCTCGGATCTCGACGCGCGGCAATGTCTCATTATTCAGACCGATTTGTCTCGTCGTGGCCTGTATGGCGGCTTCTGCCGCAGAGCGCGGTGTAAATTCGCCAACGATTTCACGCGAGGCGACGTGCATAGGTCGAGCGTTTGCCCGTCGCAGCGCCAAGCCATCGCCCGAAGGCAAAGATCGTAGGTGCATCCCGGAATGCGTAGCGGCGTCGGAAAGCGCGATGCCTGCGTGAAGCTGGGAAACGAAGTCACTTTCAAACGATCAAGAGGCCTACATGTCATTTTCGTCCGCGTCCCGCATCGTCGCCCTGACGCTCGCAACCTTTGGCGGCGCGCACGCGCAATCCCAGGATGCGGCGACACCCGTCGGGGTCGACAACTTTGTCCGCGCCGAGTCCGATCTCTACATGGGAAAAATGGTGGCGGACGGAGGTGTCGGCAAGTTCATCCACAGCCGCGCGCCGGTTGCCATCGACGCCCAGAACGTCATCCGCATGAACCGGGACACGCTCTACTCCGAAGCCGTGTTCGATCTGGATGCAGGCCCGGTCACGATCACCCTGCCCGAAGCCGGCGCCAGATTCCTGTCGATGCAAATCGTCGACGAAGACCATTACGTACCGGCTGTTTACTACGGCGCCGGCAGCCACACCCTGAGCAAAGCGGAAATCGGCACGCGTTATGTCTTTGTCGCGATCCGCACGCTCGTCGACCCCGCAGACAAGAAGGATCTTGAGCAGGTGCACGCCTTGCAGGACGCCATCAAGGTCAGCCAGGCCAAGGCGGGGGAATTCGTCGTGCCGAAGTGGGATCAGTCCAGCCAGAAGAAGGTGCGCGACGCCCTGCTGGTGCTGGGCGAGACGGTCCCCAACTACAACCGGGCCTTTGGCCCGAAGGGCGCGGTCGATCCCATCCAGCACCTGATTGGAACCGCGACGGGTTGGGGCGGAAATCCCAGCAAGGACGCCATCTACCTTACCGGCGTGGCGCCGAAGAACGATGGAAAAACCGTTTATCGGCTGAACGTCAAGGACGTCCCGGTGAAGAGCTTCTGGTCGGTCAGCGTGTACAACGCGGACGGCTACTTCCAGCAGAACCCGTACGACGCCTATTCGTTGAACGACCTCACTGCGCAAAAAAAGGCTGACGGTTCGATCGACATCCAGTTCGGCGGCTGCGATGGAAAGATCGCCAACTGCCTGCCCACCACGCCGGGCTGGAACTATACGGTCAGGCTTTATCAGCCAAGCGATGCAATCTTGAACGGCAAATGGACCTTTCCGGAGCCGACTGCGCAGCCCTGACCCTCAGATCGGCCGCGCAACCCGGGCCGACGCCCCGCGTCCGTGCAACACAGACGCGGGTACACTGGCCCTCCAGCCGGCTACGGGCTTGCGACTTTAGGCGAGACGTCAACATGACTTGCTCAGAAACGTTCATCTCCACCGACGCAATAGAGCACTCGCTGCGTGACGAATACTGGCGTGAAGTCACGCGCCCCTTCTGCGACACGACACTCGATACGACAAAAGGCGCGCAAACGTTGGAGGGAAGCATGCGGATTCGCCATCTTGGCGGATTGACGCTGGGATCAACGACCTTCAATGCGCAGCGCTACAAACGGGACAAGACCACGATTGCCCGCAGCGGGCTGGATCATTATCTTGTCCATATTGTCGCGGCAGGCTCCATTTACGGCGATTTTGACGGCCGCAATGTCGTGGCGGCTCCGGGCGGAATCTGCATCATCGACCTGGCCCGCCCTTATGCATGCAGCGTGGACGCCGGCGAACGATTGGCCACGACCATTCCGCGCGCCGGCATCGACAAACTGCTGGGCGCCCGCGACGTGCACGGGTTTGTCCTTGAGCCTGGGCTTCCGATGACGCGACTGCTTGGAGATTACCTTCGCGGTTTCCACGCGGTGGCCGGCCAATTTTCCGCAAGCGAAGACGGCGCGGCGCAAGAAGCCCTTACCACCCTGCTTTCGGCCGGACTGTCGAACACCGCTCCCGTCGACGACGGCCCGCAATCCGTGCTGGGTCAGGCGATGCGCGCGCGCGCCCTTGCCTATATTGATCGCCACCTTGCCGATCCCGAGCTGGGTCCGGACTTGCTCGTGCGGCGATTCAGAGTCTCGCGCGCGCACCTGTATCGCGTGTTTTCCGACCTTGGCGGCATCGCCCAAGTGATCAAGACGAGGCGCCTTGACGCGGCCTACGCCTTTCTTGTCGACCCGCGGCGTCCAGCGCGCCCGGTGAGCCAGATCGCCGCTGATTTCGGTTTTCGCACTACCGCACGATTTCGCCACGCGTTCATCGCACGCTTCGGTGTGGCCCCTGAGGACGCCAGCGGCGGAAGCCGCAATGCGGCGTCGCCGGTGAACAGCGACAATTTCCTGTCGACCCATTTTGCCGCGCACAGCCATCGGCCTGGCCAGGCCTGAGGTGCGTGCGCTTCAGAACTGGTAAGCCAGGCCCACAATGGGCCCTTGCTGAACGACGTTGTAGACAAAGCCATTCCGATTGAAATTGACGCCCAGCGCGCGGTAACCAAGCATCGCCGAAAGATTGGACTTGAATTGATAGCCAATCGCCGCCGTGGCGTCCCAGTCCAGCCGGGCTTGCCCGGCGCCGATCACGCCCCAACCGCTCAGATACCAGTGGTCATTCAAGGCATATTGGCCTCGCAAACCGGCCACCGCATCGATCCATGTTGCGCTGTCGCTCCGGCGCTTTCCGCCAAGCACTCCGCCCTTCAGTGAAATCGTCGTGCTTGCGTGCCAGAGCCGACCGCCGCCGATCACATCAAGGTGGCCCCTGTCGCCTTCAAGCACGCTGTAACCCGCGCCAAGAAAGCCGGAGAACGTCTCCGATGAGATGTCGACCTTTCGACTGAGGACGCCGTATTGGGTGTTGCCGCCGCCGGAGAGCTGCGCATACATGACGTCTCCGATCAGGCTGAACCGCTTGTACCGGGCCTCGGCGGCACCCATGAAGGCCAGATCCGTCTCGCTGATGATGTCGCTGAAACTCGAATTCAGCTTCGCCGGCGGCTGCCCGAACTGCCCGACCTTTCCCTTGATGCCGGATGCCCAGACATAGGGGCTGACGCTGACCCGCCACTCGTCGGCAGCCGCGCCCGATTCTTTCTTCAGAAGGGGGCTGATTGGCAGCGTGCTGTCAGCGAAGGATACGTTGCAGGTCCCGACCAGCGCGCTCAACAGGATCAGCGGCGTAAAGCACAGTTTCATGGCGACTCGATATTGCGGCGTCTTGGAAGTCCGTAGGCGGATTGCGGGCGGCGTCACTGCTCGGACAGCGCGGCTTCCTCTGCCTTGCATTCCATGCTGGGCGCCGGGTGCCTGGCCTTGGCCGCCTCCACTTCCTTGCGAGCCGCGGCCACATCGGCACGGAACTCCTCATAGTTCTGCAACAGGGCAACCGTTGCCGCGCCCATCGTGCGGCCGGCGTCCACATCGCTTTGCCAATGCGCGTTGCAGACAACCCGGCTTTGGCCGAAGTCCAGGCCACGCTTGAACAGTGTGTTGGCCCGCTCAGGATTGATTTCAGCCAGGACCAGCGCCCAAGCCCACCCCGCCGCCGTATGGCCCGACGGGTATGAGCCATCGGTGCGCAACAGGGATTCCTGTTCAGGGAAACATGTGCCTTCGTTGTGGACGACAAACGGGCGAACCCGGTTATAGGTGTTCTTGACCCCGTAGGTAGACAGGCCCGCATCGGTCAGCACTTTCTGCATCAGCCGGTACAGGTGCGGCGTTTGCGCCTCGGTGATATCGACACCCATGGCGCACGAGAAATTCTTGGCTGGCTGCGGGAACTGCAGGTCCGCATCCAGGCGGGCCTGCGTTGCGCGTGCCCCGCCGCGCAGCGCAATCGTCGCTTTCCTGGCCTCTTCGTCACGCGCGAACGCGGCGCTGTCCGCGGCCGGCGGCGGCCCCAGCAGATCGAGGCTGTTGGGCAAGCGCTCTTTCGGGATATAGCCTGGCGCCAGTTCGAAGTGGGGATCCGTAACCGCCGGGTCTGCTGCACCGTCCGCCGCGTATGACATCGCGTGGGTCATGCCCAAGAGAGCAAGCGAAACACGGACTGCCTTACTGCGTGTCGTGGGAAGCATATACATCTTTACCGTCAGTTAAATTGCTGGAGACTCCACCGTTGGACGCTTGGTTTACCCAAGGCGTCATACGATGCAAATCGTGGGCGAATTTACACTGCGGAGCGGCACGGAAAGCGTCAAATGCGTCGAGGTGAGACGGATGGGCGCGAATAATGAGACATTGCGAATCCGCTTCGCGAAGACCGCGTCTCAGCCCGGCCCGTCGCTTGCCGCGGCCAGCAGGGGAACGACAACGTCGCTGATCGGAGTCGGTATGCCGTGCGCCCGGGCGCGGCGCAAGACGACGCCATTCCGGATATCCCATTCGAGTGGCCGCCCGGCTTCGCGGTCTGTCAGGATGGAGGTGCTCAAGTCGGCAGAAGAAGCTTGAAACTTGGCGAGGATTTCCTGCGGAACTTCGTCGCCCAGTTCGGCCCCTTCGGCACGCGCCACGGCCAGGCACTCTCGCAGATACGCCAGCGATAGCTCGGCGATGTCGGGCCGGCCAAACATGCCGGCGCGGCGATGGGTGAGCGCCATGAGGCCGGCCGCCGCGTTCTGCAGTAACTTGCGCCAAGCCACAGACTGGAAATCTGCGGTGATCTCTACGGCGCACTGAGTACCCAAGAGCCCCTCGGCCACGACGCGGGAAGCGGGCGAGTCCGGCAGGCTCAGGCGCGCCTCCCCCCGCAAACGTACCGAGCCGTCGGCTTGAGCCTGCGCGGGAAACCACACCACGGCCGGGACGATCCGCGCACGCGGCGCATGCGCCGCAACTCGTTCCAACTGCTCGACGCCGTTCTGCAACACGCACACCACGGTATCTGGACGGCACAATGCCGCGAGCCATCCTGATGCCGTCTCGGTCTGCGTCGCTTTAACCGCGAGGAAAACAAGGTCCATCTTGCGATCGATCTGGTCCGGATCGGTCTGCACGGGCCCCGGGACAATGACGCGGCGATCGCCGTTCAGCAACGTCAGCTGGTCGCGGGGCGTGCGGCCACACAACACGTGCGGACGGCCGGCCTCATGCAGCGCGGCGGCAATCGTGGTGCCGATGGCGCCCGGCCCCACGATTGCGATGGCGGTGTCTGTTGCGGTACTCATGGGTTGGATTCCTTATTGGCTCGCAAGACATACGTTAAGGCAAAAATGTTGTCTGGCGCCTTAAGGCATTGCGCATTCAGGCCGGCGCGCCTGCTTGTCCGCATACATGAGCTGGTCGGCTTCCTTGAGAGCGGCGTGTAGCGAACTGACAGCGGGGTCCACGCTAACAATGCCCAAGCTCGCACCTCGATAGTCGAAACTGCACTCAGCCAAGGTATAGGTACCGATCAGCGGCAGTGCCAAACGGCTGCGCATCTCGTCGACGACCCTTTGCGGATCGTCGGACCTGGACGGAGCCACCAGTCCAATCACAACGAACTCGTCGCCCCCCCATCGACCCAGCATATCGCTCGTGCGCAGACCAGCCGACATGCGTCGACCAACCTCGATCAAAAATCTGTCGCCCGCATCATGCCCGTAAGTGTCGTTGATCGGCTTGAAGCCATCCAGATCGATAAATGCCACAAGAACCCATTGCTGCGTCCGTTTCGCCAGAACGAACAACCGTTCCAGCTCGGTCAAGACCGCGCGCCGATTTGGCAGGCCGGTCAGCGCATCGTAGTTGGCCGCATACCGCTCATCCTCTCGGCGCATCGCGATTTGGCTGGCCGCATGGCCGGACAGCAGGATCAAGATCAAGCCAAATACCGCAACCAGGCCTGCCATCCAAAGGTGCTGTTTGCGCATGGGCGCGAGGTGCTCCAACGAAGCCAACGTGAGCAACTGATATTGTGTGTCCGACAACGGCTGATGCCGCAGCAGGTAGGGCCTGCCGTCGATGATCCACTGGTCGGCAGGGTCCAAGCTGCCTGCGGCGCGTACATCCATGAGCTCGCCTGGCTCTTCCTCACCATCTGGCGGAAGTACCGTACCTGGTGGAAGAAGCGTCGCGACGTTACGTAGCATGAACGGCTCTGACGACGCCGTGATCACACGCCCCTGGCGGTTCACGATCAGCGCAACATGGCGCCCTGTCAGGTAAAGCGCCACCTCGGGTGCGTCAAACTTGACCGTGACTGACCCCAGCGGCACATCGTTCGAATCCTCGATACGACTAGCCACGAAATAGGAGGGGGATTTATTCAGACGCGCGATACCGAACGAATGGCCATTGCCCGTGCGCAACGCGTCAATAAGGTAGGGCCGGCCCGAGTAGATCATGCCCACGATGCTGTCGGGCTCGGCCCAATTGCTGGCCGTCACGGTGTCGTCCGACATGTTGTTCATGTAAATGCGAGCGTATCGCAGATCACTGGCCAGCGCGTTCATGACGTCGCCGACCCGGCGCACGAGTGGGTCGCGCGTGAACTGCAAAGCGCGCTCCTGCCGTGTCAGCTCGGCGGCGCCTGGCGGATCCGTGCGATACCGCATGGCGAGTTCAATCACCAGACTCTGCCGCGCCACCATATTGGCCACGCTTACCATCTCGGTGAACAACCGGTCCATAACGCGCACAGTCGTTTTGGTCTCGTATTCGGCGCTGGCCGCCAGGCTCGCTAACTGTGCGGTCACGATCCTTTGCGAAATCCACCACCCCAGGCCGGCCACCAGCGCCAACCAGATTACCGCCAAACTTAGTGTTGTCCGGCGTACCGTGGGTCGCATCCGTTGTTCACGCCTGCCTCGCTGCAGCAACACGTCGTTCCCCTCAGGAACTAATCGTCCAAAACAACTCTCGGCAACGTTCGTAGCCATCTGGCTCTGGGCTGGAGTATAAGCACCGACTGTCTGGCGCTGCTGTGTAAATCTATTTTGCGGCGCCTAAATCTCCCCAGGCCTCGATACTCTCCGCTATCTGCTGTGGGCCATGCTGCGAGGGCGAATACTCAAACGCATCGGCTATACGCGTATCGACGCCTCGCAAGCCACGTATCTCGGCTCGATGGAGCAAGCGCCCTCCAGCAAGACAATATCGCGAGAGATTATCTCCGATCGCTTTGTTGACAATCCTTGACGGTTGAATGCTGACAATGCACGACACCTGGCCCGTCCACGCACGGCGACAGTGGTCGGCGAAAACGGCAATCTCGTGGGTTGGTCAAAATGGATAACCTTGAGCGCATGCGTGGCCAACTTCGCCAACCTCGCAAACGCTTAAACGGTCTCCTGTACCGGCCAAGTGCTCCCCGGGCCGATCCAGGCGCCGGACTGGCCCGTGGGAGGCGATTTGTCGGCTCGAATCGTCTGAACGCGTTGACACGCATCGACGCTAAGATGCGTCCGATGAATCGAAGTGGGAATATGCCCGCCTTGCGTCAACAATTTTCCCAGCCAAACACATGCCCATTTTCGTCAAGCACGACCGAGCAATTCGAAAAGGTAAAGTGATCGTGGTGGGCGGTGGCATTATGGGCGCGTCGGCAGCCTGGCATCTGTCCAAAGCAGGCGCGTCCGTTACATTGATCGAACAAGCCCCTGATTGCCTCACCAGTGCGACCGCCTCCTCTTTCGGCTGGGTCGGTGCCAGCGCGAGCACGCCTTCAGACAACCAGGCTGCATTCGCCGAGAGATTGCAGGCGCTGGAAGCGTTTGCAAGTATCGAGCGCGAACTCTGCCCCTTGCCAATCGCCGCCCGCGGCGCGCTTCTCTGGTGGTCTTCCGAGGACGAGACGGCAGCAATGATTGCAGAGCATCGAGCCGCCGGCACGCGAATGGAGCGACTTACACGTTCCCAGATTGTGGCGAAGGAGCCGGCGATTGGTAAAGCGCCATCACTCGCCGCCTGGGCGCCCGGCGACTTCGCATTGGAACCCGGCGCATTTGCACGCCAACTGTTGGCAGGAGCGCAGGCCGCCGGTGCATCTGTCCGCCAAGGAATGGTTGAAGCCGTCGAAGCCGCAGGAAACCGGATCACGGGGGTCGTGGTGGATGGCAAGAAACTTCCCGCTGACATTGTCGTGCTCGCCAATGGCTATCGCTCACGCGCGGTTGCTTTAACGGTCGGCGTGGACCTTCCAATCCATGAGTCGCCGGCAGTGTTGCTTCGATTCGGTAAGGAAGCGGATGGCCTTCGTCACCTTGTTTGTGCTCAAGACTTGGAGCTGCGCCCATCCTTAGCAGGGGGTCTTGTTTCTGCTGCCGATTATCCAGAAAGCGGTAAAACCGGCCTTCCCGCCCTTGCCGCGCAAACGCGTGACGCCATTGCTGATCTGTTTGGGCTCGCCGCGGCGCCATCCCTGCTTTCTATAACCGCAGCGCAGCGTCCCATGACGAGCGACGGCAAACTGCTATGCGGCCAAGTCGGAACAGTCGAGGGCTTATTTGCATTGGTCGCACACCCTGGCGTGATCCTTGCCCCCCTTCTTGGTCGCCGTTGCGCCGAAGCGGTTCTGGCTTCTTGATCCGGACCCATGCGCTAACCATCGCGACCGCAGCCTGGCTGGCTACATACGGCCAATTGCTGCCGGTGCCGGGAAGACGCAGTGGCGCCAAGGTGGAATCGAGCGGGGTGCAAGCGCGCAGCTAACGATTCGGATTTGCAGGCTGACCTGAAGGCGTGCAAAAGTCGAATCCGGTAGGATGACCAACCCGACTATCTTGCCAGCACGCCACTCATCCCCGACCCGACTTGTTCTCATATACCCAGTGCGGCGTTCGTCAAAGAGAAACCCCATGCATCGACGTTTTCCACTTGCCCTGTTGATTGCCCTAGTGACCAGCGCCGGCGCGTTTATCGCTCCGACGCACGCTCAGACCCCATCGACGCCAAAGGTGCAGTCTGGCGACGGGCACCCCTACGAAATCGCCGACAGCGAGGTATGGGACGTGCCCGATCCGGTATCCAAGCGCGGCTACCAGGTCTTTGTTGCGCTGCCGCCGTCCTATGCCAAGCAGCCGCAGCGGCGCTACCCCGTCCTGTATGTGACCGACGCCGACTACGCCTTCCCAATCATCCGTCAGTTAGGGCGACGCCTGAATGTTGAAGGTCCCCAGATCGAAGAGTTCATTCTCGTCGGCCTGTCCTATGGAAAGGGCGAGGACGGCGGTGTCAGCCGCCAGCGTGATTACACGCCGACACCGAACGGACCAAGCACTGCACCGCCGAATTCGATCCACGGTCAGGCGCAGGCCTATCAACAATATCTGCGCGATCAGGTAAAGCCCTTCATCAACGCTCGCTATCGGGCGTCCCCTTCCAAGGCGATCTTTCTGGGCCATTCGTACGGCGCACTGCTTGGGACGCAGATTCTTTTCACCGAACCTGGCTTGTTCAGCGACTATATCCTCGGCAGTCCGTCACTCTGGTACGACAAGCGACATGCCTTGACGCTCGAAGCGGGCTACGCCAAGCAGAATCGGGACCTGAAGGCGAATGTCTATCTTTATGTCGGCGCCTTTGAGGCCTTGCGCAAAGGGGATCGACGCTACAACCAGACGGTGGACATGGTTGCCGACAACCGGGCGTTGGAAGCGGCGCTGCAAAGCAGAAAGTATCCGAGCCTGAAACTGAAGTCATCGGTCCTGAACGACGAGGACCATCTCACCGTCGCACCACGAGGCTTCACGCAGGGGTTGAAATATCTGCTGCCAGTGCGGTGAACCATCACATGGCGCGGACAATCGCAAAAGCCCGCTCCCGACCAGATTCGGGTATTTGGCGACGTCACAACTGGCCGCCCGCCTCGGATACGTCGTCCAGGGCCAGTCATTGCGCGCAGTGTGATCCGACGCCCAAGCTGATCGAATGACGCAAAAGGGTCGATAGCCGCCGTGCGGGCCGACAAGCGTGGCGAGTTTTCACCATGACGTTGACAGCCAGGAAGATTGGCGGCGACGCTCGAAGCAGGTAATTGGCAGGCCACATGGATTTCCCGCCCGGCTGCAAGGTTTCTGATACATTGACGCCGAAAATCAATACAAGCAAGGGCAGCTTCGCGGCCCGGCTTGCGCCGGGCATGCCGCAGTCGCGCAGAAGGTGTTTTCCAATGCCATGCCGCGCTAAAGCACCCAACTCTCAACTGTCGAACTTTGGGGTAACGGTCAAAATGAGAAAATTAGCATTGCTTGTTGTCCTGCCATCTTTGCTTGCCGGATGTACTTCCGGGCAGATGAACATGCTGATGGGCACGCGGAACAAGACCTACAACGACGTCAATGCAGCCTGGGTCGGCAGCACGGAAGAGCAGTTGATTTCCAAGTGGGGGCCTCCCAAGAAAAGCTATACGCTGGCAAGCGGGGCGACCATCATTTCGTACGAAGAGATCTGGGGTCCCATGTCCGCATACCACGTATGCGCAGAGAAATTCATGATCGAGAAGGGCATGGTGACCAAGTGGGGGATCTCGGATTGCCCATCGCGCATATCGGGCACGCTGCCAAAAGACACCCCGATTCCGCAACCGACGCTGTAGCGGTTTAAGGTGTCAGGCGGCAGTCCTGCCGCCGCGCCGGTAAAAGGTGGTGGACTCCGATTTCTGGCAACGCGCGCGCCGTTGATCCGGCCAGATTCCGCCTGTACCCCTGAAAAATGGCGGCGCACGGCCTGCGGGAGTATCGTAAAAGGCGGCAGATCACACCGGAGTCCGCCATGCCTGAAACTCCCCTTATCGAGGCCAGCGCCTCGCACCTGGGCAACCTGACGCAGTTCCTGATCTGGGTGGCCGAACGGCCGCGCACCTACACCGACATCATGGAGGCGTGGCGCACGTCATGCCCGCGCCTGTCGGCGTGGGAGGACGCCACCGCCAACGGATTGATCGATCTGACTGGCCGGCCGTCGGCAACGGCAGGCGCGCCGGTGGCGATCTTGACGCCCAAAGGCCGTGCATGGCTGGCCACGCGCCAAGCCGACTCCCCTCACTGAATGTTCATTGCGAAGGGGCCACGGTGCGGGACGCCAGATCGTGCCGCTGAAAATGCAGCCTGGCTCCCCCCGAAGACGACGCACTTTCACAGGAGGCATCCCATGCCCAAGTTCGTGACGATCGGATATGGAGACCAAGCGGGTTACGACCGTACCGCAGCAGACATCCGGGATGCGGCGCATGCGCACGACGCCAGGTTGAGGCAGGACGGCGTGTTGATGGGCATCGCAGGCGCCCCGGTGCAGGTGCGCAATCACGATGCCGCCGGCGTCGCAACGACGAACGCGCCATACCTGAGTTCACCTTTGCCCGTGGCGGGCTTTGCCATCATCGAGGCGGCCGATCTGGCCGAGGCGATTGATATGGTGTCACGCACACCCTGCGCGGTTGCGCACGGTGTCGTCGAGGTATGGCCATTGGAACCGCTAAATGAAACGTAGGAACGTACCCGCGAGAATCGCCGGGTGGACTGGTCTGCCCGGCCGGCGAACGGTGACGCATCCGCGGTTGCGCGTAAAGCGCAGCGCATCGGCGGCGCAGGCCAGGCTCAATTGGTGTTGATCCATTCCTGCGTATCCCGGATGAACCAAGGAAGATTCAACCTTTCCCCTTCGCCGGACTGTATGGTCAGGCGTTGATCCGAGGAGCCGGGCTGCGTGTCGGCGCGCTGCGTCGTGGAAGATGGCCGGCTTCGATAGTCCATATCGGTTTGCTTGGGCGGACTATTCGCGCAGGCGGCAATCGACGCGCACGCGACCGCGGCAAGGACGGGTCTGAGGGCTGAACGGAAGATCTTCATGATGGACGGGTTCCCGCTGGTGGCACCGGCCGGCGTGCCAGGCAATCAAAGGCCTCTATTGCGTACCTTACTCGCAATGCGCGGCCTCTGTGGACGCCGTACGCCCCTGCACCCATCGCGCGAAGTCCTGCGCCCGTGGTTCGTCCGGCGCCGGGGCGTACACCACCAGGCGCAGGTGGCGGCTTTCGTCCACGGACAAGGTCGCGTGCTCGAACGCCACCTCTCCCAGCGGCTCGATATGCAGCTTGCGCACGCCCATGCATGCGCCGTGCACGTCATGCTCGCGCCACCAGACCTTGAAATCCGGTGACACGCGTTCCAGTTCGTCGACCAGCTCGGCGATGTCGGGCACGCCGGCCGCGCTGGCGAAATCGCGCCGGAAGGTGGACAGCATGGCGGGCGCCTGCGCTTGCCAGTCGACGAACACCTGCCGCATCGCGGGCGCCACGAACAGCATCCACAAGAGGTTGCGGCGGCCGGGCGCCTGGGTAGAGAAGCCGAAGACGCGGTCCGCGGCGGCATTCCACACCACGACGTCCCAGCGCAGGTTCAGGATGTACGCGGGCCGCGCGGGCAAGTCGTCCATCAGGCGGCGCACCTGAGGCGGCACGGTGCACACGGTGCGGCCGGGTTCGGCCGGCGGGCGTTGATGGGCAAGCAGATACAGGTGGCGGCGCTCGGCGGGGTCCAGTTTCAGGACGCGCGCCAGATTTTCCAGAAAGGTGGCCGACACGCTGATGTTGCGGCCCTGTTCGAACCACGTGTACCAGGCAAGGCCGACGCCCGCCAACGCGGCCACTTCCTCGCGGCGCAGGCCGGGCGTGCGGCGACGGCCGCCCGCGGGCAGGCCCAGGTCTGCCGGGCGAAGCCGTTCTCGGCGCAGGCGCAGGAATTCGGACAAATCCGCACGCGTGCGGTCCAGGCGTTGGGGGGTGGGAGCGTCAGTCATCAAGGGAAGGAAGCAAGCATTCCGGCGTGCAGGCTATTGCAAGCAGTAATAGCATAAACAGCTAAATTGTATAAGGCTGAGAGCCCGCCCAGAATAGCGCCAATCCTGTTCCGATGGCGTATTCATGACCTCGACCACCCTGCCTTCCCCTTGCGCGCCACGCGCCCCCGACGCCCCTGCGCTCAGCCCGCTGGGCTTGGCCGTGCTGCTGTCGGGAGGCTTCATCACGATCTTCGACCTGTTCGTGGTGAACGTGGCCATCCCCAGCATGCAAACCACGTTGTCGGCCAGCTTTGCGCAGATCAACTTCATCATCGCCGCCTACGAATTGGCGTATGGCGTGCTGCTGATCGCGGGCAGCCGGTTGGGCGACCGCCACGGGCGCCGCCGCTTGTTCATGCTGGGCATGGCCGGCTTTGCCTTGGCGTCCGCGCTGTGCGGGCTGGCTCCGACGGCCGATACGCTGATCGGCGCACGCGTGCTGCAGGGCGTGGCGGCGGCCATGCTGTTCCCGCAGGTGTATGCGCTGATCCGCGTCAGCTACGAAGGCCATGCGCGGCGGCGCGCATTCGGCTTGATGGGCATGACGCTGGGACTGGCAGCCATCGCCGGGCAAGTGTTGGGCGGCTGGATCGTGCATGCCGACGTGTTCGGCCTGGCGTGGCGCACCATCTTCCTGATCAACGTGCCCCTGGGCCTGTTGGCGTGGCGGCTGGCTCGCCACATTCCGGAATCGCGCGAGGCGTCGGGCGCGGCAATGGACTGGCCCGGCGCGGCGCTGGTGGGAACGGGGTTGGCGCTGCTGTTGCTGGCGTTGATCGAAGGGCCGGCGCGCCACTGGCCGGTCTGGGCGATCGCTTGCGGCGGCGCATCCGCCGTGTTGCTCGCACAGTTTGTGCGGATGCAGCGCCGCGTGCGGGCCCACGGCGGCGCGCCGCTGGTCGACATGGGTTTGCTGGCGCAGCCGCGTTTTGCGGCCGGCTGCCTGCTGGTGATGTTCGTCTTCTCGACCGCCAGCGCGATGTTCCTGTGCTATGCCCTGCTGGTGCAAACCGGCTTCGGCCTGGATGCGCTGACCGCCGGCCTGATTTTCGCGCCGGCCAGCGTGGGCTTCGTGGCGGGGTCGATGGTCGCGCCGCGGCTGGTGGCGCGCTTTGGCACGGGCGCCATCGCAATGGCGGCGCTGTTGTACGGCGGGGCCACGGCCGCGCTGATGGTGCACGTAGGAACGGCAGGCGCGGCGTTGGCGCCGTGGTCGCTGGTGCCGGCGTTGGTCTGGCTGGGCGCAGCACAAGGCGCCGTCAATACGCCGCTTGTGAATCTGGTGCTGGGCCTGGTTGAAGACCGGCAGGCCGGCATGGCGGCAGGCGTGGTGTCGACGTTACAGCAGGTGGGCGCCGCGCTCGGCGTGTCAGCGGCGGGCATGCTGTTCGGCGGCGCGTTGCGCGCGCATGCCGAGGCCAGCGCGCCCGAGCGTTACGCCCAGGCGTTTGCGTCGGCCATGCAGTTCAACTTGGCGGCAATCGCAGCGTCGGTCGTGCTGCTGTGGTGGCTGGGCCGCCGACGTTGAACCGGCCAAAGGCGGTGTTGCAGCCGCCCGTGGACCGCCCTACCCCGCGGACAGTTCGCGCGCGCGCTGTTCGGCCTTGTGCACCGCCTGCGTGATCGCATCCGCGACACCGGCTTCGCGCATATGCGACAGCGCGGCGTAGGTGGTGCCGCCCTTGGAGGTGACGCGGTCCTGCAATTCGGTCAGCGGCACCTCCTCGCTGGCGGCCAGCCCTGCCGCGCCGCGAAAGGCCGACACGGCCAGCCTGCGCGCATCGGCCGCGGAAAAACCCAGCTCCAACGCGCCTTTTTCCAAGGCGGCCATGAAGTGAAAGACATAGCCCGGCCCGCTGCCCGTCACGGCGGTCACCGCGTCGATCATGGCTTCGCTGTCCGTCCAGATGCGTTCGCCTACTGCGGCGAACAAGGCGTCCACCTGACCGCGCTCGGCGTCGCTGCAAGCCGGCGTGGCGTAAAGCCCCGTCATGCCCAAGCCCACCTTGGCCGGCGTGTTCGGCATGGCGCGCACGATGCGCGCATGGCCGCCCAGCCATTCCGACAGCGACGCCAGTTCGACGCCCGCGGCGATGCTGACCACAGTGGCCGCGGCCGCCAGATGCTGATGCACCTGGCCGCAAGCCTCGCGCAATACCTGCGGCTTGGTAGCCAGCACGCACAACGCCGCGTCGGCGATTTCCGGGCCGACGCTTTCGCGGCAGTTCAGGCCGCGTTCGAACAGCGCGTCGCGCGTGGGCGCGTAGGGCTCGATCACAAGGAAGTCGGTCAGTTCGCGGCCCTGCCGCAGCAGGCCGTCGATGATGGCGGAGGCCATGTTGCCGCCGCCGATGAAAACGATCTTTTCTCGCATGTTGCTCTGCTTCCAAAAAAGAGGTGGCCAGACGGGTTCAGCGCTTTCGCACGGCTGCGGCGTCCAGCGCGCCGATGCGGTTGCGGCCCAACAGCCTGAGGGTATTGTCGAGCTCGGTGCGCAGGATGGCCAGGACTTCGTTCGCCCCGGCCGGCCCGCGCCCTGCCAGGCCATACAGGGGCGCACGGCCAAGCAGCACGGCGCGCGCCCCGAGCGCCACCGCCTTGGCGATATCGCTACCGCGGCGCACGCCACCGTCCACCAGGATCTCTAGCGACTGCCCGAGTTCCGCGGCGACTTCTGGCAGCACCTCCAGCGGGCACGGCGCGCTTTCCAGTTGCCGGCCGCCGTGATTGGACAGGACGATGCCGTCCACGCCATGCGCCTGTGCGCGCCGCGCGTCGGCCAGGCCCTGGATGCCCTTGATCACGATACGGCCGCGCCAGTGGCGGCGCAGCCAGGTTACGTCGTTCCAGCTTAGCGCCAGATCCATCTGCCGGCTTAGCGCGGAGGCTTGCTCGGTGATGTTCTCGCGCGCATTGGAGCTGACGGCCAGGTTCTTCAATTGTGGCCCGCCGTGGCGCAACATGTGCCAGCACCAGCCCGGATGCGACACCAGATCCAGCAGCAGCCGGCGCGACGGCCGCAACGGCAGCTTGAAGCCGTTGCGCTTGTCATGGTCGCGGTTGCCATGCACCGGCACGTCCACGGTCAGCAACAGCACGGTGTAGCCGTTCTGCCAGGCGCGGTCCATCAAGTGTTCGGCGATGCGGCGGTCGCGCTGTACATACAGCTGCAACCACAGTTCGCCGGGCGTGGCGGCGCGCACGTCTTCCAGCAATGACGTCGACGCGGTGGACAGCACGAACGGCAAGCCCGCCTGATGCGCGGCGCGTGCCAGATGCACATCGGCTTGCGGCCAGAAGAGCCCGTTCAGGCCCGTCGGCCCCACGATGGCGGGCATGGCGGCCGCCGCCCCCAGCACCGTCGTTTCCAGACGGCAATCCGTCACGTCCACGAGCACGTCGGGGCGAAATTCCAGATCGGCGTAAGCCGCCCGGTTGCGGGCAAGGGCCTGCCCGTCTTCGGCTCCGCCCTCCAGATAATCAAACGCCAGCCGCGGCAGCCGCTTTTGCGCCTGCCGCCGGTAATCCATCACGCTGGGAAGCATGTCCCCTTCCTTGATTTGCGGGAGCCGAATAGAATTGCATTACACACGATATGATTGTATTTCGATCATTTTGAAAACTGCAATCCGGGGCATCCATAAGGGCAAAAGCGATGCGGCAAGGTGCGGACGCGCAACGGGTCTTCACCGGCAAAGCTTGGCAGAATGCGGGTTTGCGGGCATCCCGGCAATCCTTCGGTCATGGGCCGGCTCTGATATCAGACTGATTCACCCCTAGTACATACCCTAGAATCAATTGAAATACGATTAATTAAATCGAAAAGCGATTTAAGTAATCGTATGCTGTGCCTCAAATGCGCTTGGACTTCCGTCGATGTCCGAGCCCCATTCGGGACCACAGACATGACCAACGGCATCACCCTGCTAGACGCGTTGACCCAGGCCCTGGGCGCGGACGCCATCCTTCATTCCGACGCCGACACCGCCGGCTACACCGAAGACTGGCGCGGCCGGTACAAGGGCCCCGCGCTGTGCGTCGCCCTGCCGGGCAACACGCAGCAGGTCGCCGACATCGTCCGCCTGTGCAACGCACACGCCACGCCAGTGCTGCCGCAAGGCGGCAATACCAGCCTGTGCGGCGGGGCCGTGCCGGACACTTCCGGCAAGCCGCCCGTCATCGTTAACCTGGCGCGCATGCGCCGGGTCCGCCGGGTCGATGCCGCCAACAATTCCATGGAAGTCGAAGCGGGCTGCGTGCTGGCCACCGTGCACGAAGCGGCGGCTGCCGAAGGCCGCCTGTACCCCATCAGCCTGGGCGCCGAAGGCTCATGCCAGATCGGCGGCACCATCGCCACCAATGCAGGCGGTACGGGCGTGCTGCGCTACGGCAACACGCGCGACAACATCCTGGGCCTGGAAGTGGTGCTGCCCGACGGCACTCTCTGGAACGGCCTGACGGCGCTGCGCAAGAACAACACGGGCTTCGACCTTAAACACCTGTTCATCGGCGCCGAAGGCACGATGGGCATCGTCACCGCCGCCGTGCTGAAGCTGCACCCGCTGCCCACCGCCCACGCCGTGGCCTGGCTGGCGCCGGACAGCCCGCAGGCGGCACTCGAGATCCTGGGCCTGTTCCAGCGCGCTTGCGGTTCGCGCTTGTCGGCCTTTGAAATGATCGACAGCAACCAGCTGGACATCGTGATGGCGCACGTCCCGGGACGCAAGAATCCGCTGGCCGGCGCGCATCCCTGGCACGTGCTGGTGGAACTGTCCGACACCGGCAACGGCGCCGAACTGCAGGATCTGCTGCAGCAGATCCTGGAACAGGCCTCCGAACGGGGCCTGCTGCACGACGCCGTCGTGGCCAGCAACGACACGCAGCGCGCGGCGCTCTGGGAAGTGCGCCACAGCGTGTCCGAAGGCAACAAGAAGGCGGGCGTGGGCCTGACCACCGACAGCGCCGTGCCGGTCTCCAGCGTGCCGCGCTTCATCGAAGAGGCCACGGCCGCCGTGCACCGCCTGGTGCCCGGCCTGCCCGTGCTGATCGTGGCCCACCTGGGCGACGGCAACGTGCACTTCATTCCGTTCTTCACGTTCGACGCCTGGAACGCCCTGCCCGACCGCGACACGATGGCGGCCGATATCCGCCGCGCCGTCAACGACGTGGCCGATGCGCTGGGCGGCACCTTCAGCGCCGAACACGGCGTGGGCCGCACGTCGCTGGCCGAAATGGCGCACTACAAGTCGCCCGTCGAACTGGCGATGATGCGCGCGCTGAAGTCCACCTTCGACCCCGCCAATCTTTTCAACCCCGGCCGCTTGCTGCCTTGAGCCGTCGTTCTTGATCCGTCGTCCCTGACCCGACCCGCAGGAGTCTTCCATGAAATCGACCTCCCACAACGCTTCGCGCCGCAGCGCGCTGAAAACCGTTGCCGCCGGCGCCGCCGCGCTGGCCATGCCCATGATCTGGACGCCGTCGCGCGCCGCGTCCAAGCGCATCGTCGTGCGCGACGACGGCGGCATCTACAGCAAGGCGTATGGCGCCGTGTTCTACAAGCCCTTCACGGAAGCCACCGGCATCCAGGTCGTGGGCGTGCAGGCCAACGCCGAGCCCACCGCGCAGATCCGCAGCATGGTGGACACCGGCAACTACACCTGGGACATGGCCAAGATCAGCCAGCCCGCCATCCTGATGCTGACCGAAGGCGGCAAGGTCTACCTGGAAAAGCACGGCCTGGAATCCGATCCGGTCGTGGCCACCATCCCCAAGCAATACATGTCGCCGTACGGCGTGGGCAATAACGTCTACACCACCGTGCTGGCCTACCGGACGGACGCGTTCAAGGGCCGCCGCGCCCCGGCGTCGTGGGCCGATTTCTGGAACGTGAAGGACATTCCCGGACGCCGCGGCCTGCGCAAGCACCCGTTCGACACCATCGAAGAAGCGCTGATGGCCGACGGCGTGCCGACGGACAAGGTCTACCCGTGCGACATCGACCGCGCGCTGGCCAGCCTGGACAAGGTCAAGCCGTCGGTGGACGTGTGGTGGAACACGGGCGCGCAGGTCGAACAGATGCTGGGCTCGGGCGAAGTCGACATGATCGCCACCTGGGTGTCGCGCGCGCAATCCGCCATCGCCAACGGCGCGCCGGTGCAGATCGTCTGGGACCAGAACATCTGGGGCTGCGACAACTGGTCCATCCTGAAAGGCACGCCCAACGCCGATGCCTGCCGCGAATTCATCAAGTTCGCGTCCGACCCCAAGCGCCAGGCCGCGCTGGTCGAATTCTTCGCCGCCGGCGTGACCCAGCCCGCCGCCTTCGACTACATCAAGGCCGACGTGGCGCGCAATTGCCCGACCCACCCCGACAACATCAAGACTGGCCTGCACATCAACGCGGCGTACTGGCTGGACAAGCAGCGCGACGTGCTCGAGCGCTTCAACGGCTGGGTCCTGAAGTAATTCTTTTCTGAATGAACACCATGTCTTCTTCCAATCTGCAAATCTCGGGCCTGGGCAAACGCTACGGCGACTTCGTCGCCCTGGCGCCCACGCACCTGGACGTCGCCCGCGGCGAATTCCTGACCCTGCTGGGTCCGTCCGGCTCCGGCAAGACCACCCTGCTGAGCCTGATCGCCGGCCTGGCGCAGCCCGACGAGGGCCGCGTGCTGATCGACGGCGCCGATGTCACCTACGGCGCGCCGTATGAACGCGATATCGGCATGGTGTTCCAGAACTATGCGCTGTTTCCGCACATGAGCATCGAGGAGAACATCGCCTTCCCCTTGAAGATGCGCAAGGTGCCGGCCGCCGAAGCGCGCCGCCGCGCGCACGAGGCGCTGGAGATGGTGCGCCTGCCGCACGTGGCCTCGCGCCTGCCGCGCGAACTGTCAGGCGGCCAGCAGCAGCGCATCGCGCTGGCGCGCTGCATGGTCTACCGCCCGGCCATCATCCTGATGGACGAACCGCTGGGCGCGCTGGACAAGAAGCTGCGCGACCAGATGCAGCTTGAGATCAAGCGCATTCACCGCGAACTGGGCACCACCATCGTGTACGTGACGCACGACCAGGAAGAGGCCATGACCATGTCCGACCGCATCTGCCTGATGAACGGCGGCGCGATCGAACAGCTGGGCACGCCGGCCGACCTGTACTTCCGCCCCCGCACGCTGTTCGTCGCCGACTTCCTGGGCGAGTCGAACCTGCTGCAGGGCGACGTCGTGTCGGTGGACGGCGACACGCTGACGGTCAAGCTGGCCCACCAGGGCGTGACCGGGCAGGCGCTGTCCAACGGCGCCCCCATCAAGGCCGGCCAGAAGGTCACGGTGATGCTGCGCCCGCAGAACCTGCGCGTGGGCACCGCCGGCCCGGGGCTGACCGGCAAGCTGCTGGACGTGATGGTGACGGGCAGCCTGACCAAGCTGTACCTGGATTCCGGCGTGGCGGATGCCGCGCCGATCGTCGTGGCGTACCCCACGCAGCGCCAGGCCGAGCAATACGCTATCGGCCAGCCGCTGACGGTCAGCTGGCAAGCCGCGGACGCGGTGGCCATTGCGGAGTGAACGCATGACAACCCTTGCCAATCCCCGCAAGCGCATGAGCCCGGGCCGCCGCCATTTCCTGATGGCGGCCCCGCTGGTCGTGCTGCTGCTGGTGCTGCTGATCTACCCCGTCGGCCAGCTGTTGCTGTTGAGCTTCGTCGGCGACCAGGGATTTAGCCTGGCGCAATACCACCGGCTGTTCGAATCGTCGGTCTACGTGAACGTGCTGCTGATCACGTTGAAGATCTCGTTGTGGACGACGTTCTTCTCGGTGGTGGCGGGCTATCCCGTGGCCTACCTGATCTCCAGCCTGTCGGCCAAGCGCAAGACGTCGTTGCTGTTCTGGGTGCTGCTGTCGTTCTGGACCAGTTTCCTGGTGCGCACCTTCGCCTGGGTCGTGCTGCTGGGCCGCAACGGCGTGGTCAACCAGCTGCTGCAGGCGCTTGGCATCCTGGATGCGCCGGCCAACCTGCTCTACAACTTCGGCAGCGTGCTGGTCGGCATGGTGCATGCGCTGATGCCGCTGGCGGTGTTGACGATGCTGTCCGTCATGGAGAACATCGACCGCAACCTGCCGCGCGCCGCGTCCACGCTGGGCGCGCGCCCCGGCACGGCCTTCTGGAGGATCTATTTCCCGCTGTCGATGCCCGGCGTGGCCGCGGCCGCCATCATGGTGTTCGTGACGGCCATCGGCTTTTTCATCACGCCCGCGCTGCTGGGCGGACGCAAGGAAACGATGATCACGCAGATCATCATCGACCAGGTCCAGCAGACCATGAACTGGGAGTTCGCCGGCGCGGTGTCGGTGCTGCTGTTGGTGGTGGTGCTGGTGGTCTTCGCCATCTACGACAAGGTGCTGGGCCTGTCGACCATGACGGGCGGCGCGTCCACCCGCGTGCGCGCCTCCGGCCGCGAAAGCCTGTCGCGCCGCGCGGGCGACGCGGTGCTGACCGTGCTGGCCAACGTGTCGGACGCGCTGTTCGCGCTGCTGCCCAAGCGATTGCGCCGCTCGGTATCGGGCACCGGGCAGTCGCGCACCTTGTGGTGGATCGTGCTGGGCGTGCTGGCCTTCCTGAGCGCCCCCGCGTTCCTGATGATCCCGCTGTCGTTCGATTCGGGCTCCGGGTTGACGTGGCCGCCCAAGGGCTTTTCGTTGCAATGGTACGAACAGATGTTTACCTCGCCCGTGTGGATGCAGGCGATCACCCGTTCGTTGATCGTAGGCGTGGGCACCGGCCTGCTGGCCATGCTGATCGGCACGCCCGCCGCCTTCCTGCTGGTGCGCGCCAACATGCGCGGCAAGTCGGCGATGCTGGCTTTCGTGCTGTCGCCGATTGTGGTGCCGCGCATGATCATCGCCGTGGGCATGTTCTATTTCTTCGCCCGCGTCGGCCTGGTGGGGTCCACCATCGGCCTGATCCTGGCGCACACGGTCGTTGCCGTGCCGTACGTGGTGATCACCATGATGGCGGTGCTGCGCAACTACGACACGCGCCTGGACCTTGCCGCGCAAAGCCTGGGCGCTGGCCCCTGGGCCACGCTGCGCTTCGTGACCTTCCCCATCCTGGGGGCCGGCCTGATGTCGTCGTTCCTGTTCGCGTTCGCGACCTCGTTCGATGAACTGACGATCGCGCTGTTCGCCTCGGGCGGCCTGAACGCCACCTTGCCCAAGCAGTTCTGGGACGAAGTGACGCTGCAGATATCCCCGGTGATCGCCGCCGTCTCGACGTGCCTCTTCATCTTCATCGCCGCGCTGATCTGGCTGGCCGACCGGCTCCGCCGCCGCAGCCTGGCCAACTGATCCCATGCGCGCTTGTTTTACCTCTTAGGATTCGCAATATGCTGAACGCAACCCATCTTCGCGGCGTCTTCCCCGCCATCCCGACGCCGGTCAACGCCGACGACACCATCAATGTCCCGGCCGCCCGCGCGCTGATCGCCTACCTGCTCAAGCAGGGCATCGACGGCATCGTGCCGTTGGGCGGCACCGGCGAATACGGCGCCCTGCCCCGCGCCGAACGCATCCGCATGTGCAAGCTGACGGTAGAAGCCATCGAAGGCCGCGTGCCGGTGATCCCCGGCGTGCTGGACCCCGGCTTTCACGACGCCCTGCAAGCCGGCCACGAATTCGCCGACGCCGGGGCCGACGCGCTGATGGTGCTGACCCCGTACTACACGACGCCGACGCAAGCCGGCATCCGCGACTATTTCCTGCGCTACGCGGACGCCTCGCCGCTGCCCGTGATGATCTACGAGATCCCGTACCGCACCCGCATCGCGATCGCCCCGGAAGTCCTGCACGAACTGTCGCGCCACGAGAACATCATCGGGATGAAGGCGTGCAACACGGACATGTACCATTTCTTGCGCACGGTGGCGGGCGTGGACGATTCGTTCGCGGTGTTCAGCGGTGAAGATACGCTGCTGCCGGTACATCTGGCTGCCGGCGCGCGCGGCGGCATCGTGGTGACGGCAAGCCTGTTGCCGACGGCCTGGCGGAAGGTCTATGCGTTGGCGGCCGAAGGGCGCACGCGGGAGTCGATGGAACTGCATCGCCGGTTGATCCCGCTGATGAATCTGGCGTTTGCGGAGACGAATCCGGGTCCGATGAAGTCGGTGATGGATCTGATCGGCGTGAACGCGCCAGAAGTGCTGGATCCATTGGTGGCGCCGGCAGACGGCTTACAGGCGGCTTTGCGGGCGGAGTTGGGGCCTTTGTTGAAGGAGTTCGAGGGGGTGGTTTAAGGGCCGGATTTCTGTTTGGGTTTTTGGGTTTAGTTTGGAGAGGGGCTGCTTTTTTGGCGGTCCCTTTTTCTTTTTTGGGTTGTTGGTTCTTTAGGCGCCTGTCGCGGCAGTCCCCCGGGGCGTGCGGGTCAACGATTGCGGTCCGGAGCCGTCGCTCCGGACTGCCCCGTCCTCATCCTCGTACGCCTTCGGCTTCCTACGGATTCCCTCGGGCTTATCGACTCCCCGCACGCCCCGGGGGACTGCCGCGACAGGCTCTGCCAGCTGCAACTTCACGTCAGCAGGGGAGAACGGTGTGCTTAGGGTTCTCGCCCCGGGTTTTAGGTGGTGGAGGATCTTGCGGGGCCCGCTCCCGGCCGGCCGCGCGGGCGGCCTTTG
>NZ_DBHKZA010000022.1:8785-79958 GCF_057314935.1 Achromobacter sp. | reverse complement strand
CGCGAGGCCGGGTTTTTTTACGCCGTCTTGCTTACGGCTTGACGAGAAGGTCCGACATGTCGTCGGCGTGTTCCTCTTCGACCGCCAGGATCTCTTCCAGCATGCGGCGCGTGGTGGAATCCTGTTCGCCCAGGTAATCGATCATCTGCCGGTAGCTGTCGATGGCGATGCGCTCGGCGATCAGGTTTTCCTTGATCATCTCTTCCAGCGTGGCGCCTTCGACGTATTCCGAATGGCTGCGCTCCAAGAGGCCCTTGGGCGACAGGTTCGGCTCGCCGCCCAATTGCACGATGCGTTCGGCCAGGCGGTCCGCATGCTCTTGTTCCTGCATGGCGTGTTCGGCGAACTCGGCGGCCACCGGTTCCGCATTCAGGCCACGGGCCATGAAGAAGTGGCGCTTGTAGCGCAGCACACAGACAATCTCGGTGGCCAACGCTTCATTCAGCAGCTTCAACACCGTCTGCCGGTCCGCGCGGTAGCTATCCGTGACAGCCCCCGATTCAATGTCCTGGCGCGCCTTGGCACGGATGGCCTTCACGTCCATGTCGAAAGGACGGTTTGCCTTCTGGGCGTTTTGGGTTGCTTGTTCCATATCGTTAGCTCCTCGGGTTAGTGAATGCACTACGACGCTGGATTTCCAGTCGTACCGAACAACTCAGTCTACCGATCATGGACGATCTTGCTGTGTCCAAACATTGCTCCTGCCCCCGATTAGCGATCCCCCCGGGGCCCGGGAACGCCTCTGCAAACCTTGCGTAAACTATCGGCTTCCCGAAAAGCCCGTGACGCAATCTGTAACGGGACCGGCAATCTCCGACCTTTTATGACTCTGAAGAATATTTGCGTGTATTGCGGCTCGAACCCCGGCACCCGTCCGGACTACATCGAGCAGGCCCGCGTGCTGGCGCGCGAATTGGTCAAACGGGACCTGGGCCTGGTGTACGGCGGATCGGTCGTCGGCATCATGGGCGTCGTGGCCAATGAAGTGCTGGCCGGCGGCGGCCGCGTGATCGGCGTGATTCCCGAGATGCTGCAGAAGAAGGAACAGGCGCACCTGGGCCTGACCGAACTGCATCTGGTGCAGAATATGCACGAGCGCAAGGCCATGATGATCGAGAAGGCTGACGGATTCATCGCGTTGCCCGGCGGCGCCGGCACGCTGGAGGAATTCTTCGAAGTCTGGACCTGGGCGCAGTTGAACATGCACCAGAAGCCCTGCGGCCTGCTGAACGTCGCGGGATACTACGATGCGCTGGTGCAGTTCGTGGACCATGCCGTCGACGAAGCGTTCATCCGCCCGCAGCACCGCGACATGCTGGTGGTGGAAGAAGACCCCGCCGTCATGCTGGACCGCTACGCCATCTACGAGGCGCCCAATGTCTCGAAGTGGTTCGACCCCATCAAGGCGTAAAACCGCCCTTTCATGATCCCGACGGAAGCCCACGCAATGATCCTCGATCCGTTGTCCCCTTCCTCTACCGAGTCCGTGCTGCGCGACTATTTCCACGCCAAGGACGAGAACCGCCCGCACTACATGGCACGCGCGTTCGCGGACGACGCCGTGCTGAAAATGGCCTTGCGCACGCAGGCCATCGCCTTCCCGCCTGAATCGCATGGCCTCGCGGCGATCGTCGACACGCTGGTGCGCAAGTTCGGCCAGACCTACGACAACGTGTACACGTTCTACCTGTCGCGGCCGGCCCCGGGCGCCCGCCTGCCCGACTACCAATGCGACTGGATCGTGGCCATGACCGAAAAGGCCACGGGCAATGTTCGAGTGGGCTGTGGCCGGTACGACTGGAAATTCCAGGCCGAGCCTTACCGCGCCACCGACCTGACCATCACGATCGAAACCATGGTGACGCTGCCCCCGGGCGACATGGCCGCCGTCTTCGGCTGGCTGCTGGCGCTGGACTACCCGTGGACGAACGCCGCGCGCGTCGTGGCCAGCGCCCCGCCGCTAGAAGCGCTGGCGCCCGTCGTGCACTATCTGCTTCACCCCAACGGCTTGTAACCCCGTCTCAGCCGGCTAATGGATCCTTACTTGAAATACGACATCGCAGCATTTGATTTTGACGGAACCCTGGCGGACACGATGCCCTGGTTCAATTCCATCCTGAACACCGTGGCCGACAAATACGGCTTTCGCAAGATCGACTTGTCGGAACGCGAAAACCTGCGCCACCGCGAGGCCTCCGAAATCCTGAAGTACCTGGGCATCCCGCTGTGGAAGCTGCCGGCGATCATGTCGCACGTGCGCACGCTGATGCAGGACATCGATCCCAGCGTGCATCTGTTCGACGGCATTGCCGACGTGCTCGCGCGCCTGAAGGCCGCCGGGCTGCGGCTGGCGGTGATCAGTTCGAACTCCATTGAAAACGTGCAGCGCGTGCTGGGCCCGGACGCCGCCGCGCTGTTCGACGACTACGAATGCGGCACCGACCTGTTCGGCAAGGCCGCCAAGATCGACCGCCTGATGCGCCGGCACGAGATCGCCCCCGAACGCTTCCTGCTGGTGGGCGACGAAATGCGCGACATCGACGCCGCCCGCAAGGCAGGCGTGCATGTGGGTTCCGTCGCTTGGGGTTATAACCATGTAGACGCCCTGCGCGAACGCGGCCCCGACGAGATCTTCCTGGCCGTCGCCGACCTGCCTGCCATCCTGGCCTGACCACGGACCTCCGCCATGCACACCGATCCCGCCCACCTTGTCACTGACGCCGCCGCCTTGCAGGCACTGTACGGCTCGCCCGGCGAAGCCTCGCTGAAGAAGGAAGTGGATCACGTGCATCCGCACTATCGCGCCTTCATCGAGGCCGCGCCGTTCGCGGTGCTGGCCACCTCCGGCCCGGGCCGGCTGGACGCCTCGCCACGCGGCGACCCCGCGGGCTTTGTCGTGGTCGAAGATGAAAAGACGCTGCTGCTGCCCGACCGCCGCGGCAACAACCGCATCGACAGCCTGCTGAACATCCTGGCCGATCCGCGCGTGGCGCTGCTGTTCCTGGTGCCCGGCGTGGGCGAAACCCTGCGCGTGAACGGCACGGCGCGCATCAGCGTGGACCCTGCCCTGCTGGCGCGCTTCGGAATGGACGGTAAGCTGCCGCGCTCCGTGCTGATCGTCGACGTGCAGACGGTCTATTTCCAGTGCTCGCGCGCCCTCTTGCGTTCCCGCCTGTGGGACCCGGCGACCCAGGTGCCGCGCAGCGCGCTGCCCAGCGTCGGCCGCATCCTGTCCGACCTCACCGCGGGCACCTTCGACGGCGCCACCTACGACCGCGACCTGCCCGCACGCGCGGCCAGCACGCTGTATTGATCCAGACCGAAGGACGTCCCATGGCCCGCAACGTGGAAATCAAGGCGCAAGTCGACAGCCTGGCGGCCATCGAGCCCCTGGCCGCCGCGCTGTCCGGGCAAGAGCCCGTCTCCATCGCCCAGGACGACACCTTCTTCACCTGCACGCATGGCCGGCTGAAGCTGCGCGCATTCGCCGACGGCACGGGCGAACTGATCTTCTACCAGCGCGCCGACGACACCGGCCCGAAGGAGAGCTTCTACGTCATCTCGCCGACCGATTCGCCCGACACCTTGCGCGAAGCCCTCACACACGCGTATGGCGCGATCGGCCGCGTGAAGAAGCAACGGACGGTGTTCATGGCCGGACGCACCCGCATCCATCTGGACCGGGTGGAAGGCCTGGGGGAATTCCTGGAATTGGAAGTGGTGCTGCGCGACGACGAAAGCGCCGCGGCCGGCATGGAAGAAGCCCGCACCTTGATGGACGGGCTGGGGGTGGCGCCCACGCAGTTGCTGTCGGGCGCCTACCTGGACCTGCTGGCCAGCCGCCGGCCGTAAGGACTCAGTCCGGCTGCCAGCCGCGCACGAACACATCCACCGGCTGGCGCTTGCCGCCGGCTTTCTGCAATTCAAGCAGCCGCAGCACGCCGTTGCCCGTGGCGATATCGATGCCTGACGCATCGGCGCGCAGCACGCGGCCGGGTTCCGCCGTGGTGGGCGTCGCCAGCGCCTGCGCGCGCCAGACCTTCACCGGGTCAGGCAAGCCGGGCAGGCGGATGCTGGCGCCGGGCACCGGGTTGAATGCGCGCACGCGGCGTTCCAGCAGTTCGGCCGGCTGGGTGCAATCCAGGGCGGCTTCGGCCTTGTCCAGCTTGGCCGCGTAGGTCACCCCGGCTTCCGGCTGCTTGGTGGGCGCAAGGTCCCCCTGGTCCAGCGCATTCAATGCCTGGACGATGGCTTCGCCGCCGGCCAGCGCCAACGCGTCGTGCAATTGCGCCGCATTGGTGTCGCCCGTGATGGGCACCACGCGTTCCAGCAGCATGTCGCCGGTGTCCAGTCCCTCGTCCATCTGCATGATGGTCACGCCGGTCTGCGCGTCGCCGGCTTCGATCGCGCGCTGGATGGGCGCGGCGCCGCGCCAGCGCGGCAACAGGCTGGCGTGGATGTTCAGGCAACCCAGGCGCGGCAGGTCCAGCACCCACTGCGGCAGGATCAGGCCATAGGCCGCCACGACCATGACGTCGGGCGCAACTTGCTCCAGCAGCGCACGGGCCTCGGCGGCCTCGTCGGGATAGCGGCCGTCCAGGCGCAGGCTGCGCGGCTGGGCAACGGGAATGCCCGCGTCCAGCGCGGCTTGCTTGACCGGGCTGGGCGTCAGCTTCAGTCCGCGCCCGGCAGGCCGGTCGGGCTGCGTCATGACGAGCGCGATGTCGTGGCCCGCGGCCCGCAGGGCGTCGAAGGCGATACGGGCGAATTCCGGCGTGCCGGCAAAGACTAGGCGCATGAGATGAAGAACAAAGAATGAAAGTGGATGCCAGGGCTCAGCGGATCCGGCTTTGCCGGTCCACCGGAGCCGCCCCCTCGGCGGCCCCTTGTGGGGCCCGCGCAAGCGGGTAGGGGGAGGGATTTCCCGTCAGTCGCGCAGCGCTTCGCGCTCGGCCTTCTTCAGCTTGGTCTTGATGCGGTTCTGCTTCAGGTTCGACAGGTATTCGACGAAGACCTTGCCTTCCAGATGGTCGAGTTCGTGCTGTACGCACACGGCCAGCAGGCCGTCGGCTTCGAACTCGAACGGCTTGCCGTCGATGTCCAGCGCCTTGCAGCGGATACGCGAGGCGCGTTCGACCTCGTCGTAGACGCCGGGCACGGACAGACAGCCTTCTTCGTAGATCTTGTGGTCGTCGCTGTGCCAGGTGATCTCGGGGTTGATCAAGGTGAGCAGCTGATTGCTGTCCTCGGACACGTCGATCACGACGACGCGCTCGTGCACGTCCACCTGGGTCGCGGCCAGGCCGACGCCCGGCGCGTCATACATGGTCTCGGCCATGTCGCGCACCAGTTGACGGATGCGGTCGTCGACTTCGGCTACCGGCTTGGCCTTTTTGTGCAAGCGCGGGTCCGGGTAGCGAAGGATAGGAAGTAAAGCCATTGCGGGGGTGTCGCCAGTGATTGATGCTTACCTAAGAGTTTAATTCATTAGAGTCTTGATTTCTAATAGTTTTCGGCTAAGTCGAGCATTGCGGGCATTGCTACGTCCCCATTATTTCGACGCCACGCGCCAGGCTCGGTGTGACCATTACGTCCCGCTCGGCCAGCATCGCCTGCCCCGCATGCGACACTCACGCACCCCTGGACGCCTTACGCGCTTGCCCCATGCCGCTTACGCATTCTTCCGCCGAACTGTCCGCCTGGCTGCGGCTGTCCCTGGAACCCAACATCGGTTCCGCCACCGCCTGCATGCTGCTGGGCGCACTCGGCCTGCCCGAGCAGATCTACGCCCAGCGCGCCACGGCACTCGTCCGCCACATTCCCGAAGCGCTGGCGCGCCAACTGGCCGCGCCCATGCCGACAGACATGGCGGCCCAGGTGGACAGCGCGCTGGAATGGGTGAGCGCCCCCGGCCGGCACATCCTGACTCTGGCCGATCCCACCTATCCGCAAAGCCTGCTGACGATCGCCGACCCGCCCATCCTGCTGTACGTGGCGGGCGACCCAAGCTATCTGCAAGGCCCGTCGCTGGCCGTCGTGGGCGCGCGCAATGCCACGCCCGGCGGCCAGGAGAATGCCCGCGCCTTCGCCCGCCATCTGGCCACGCACGGCTGGCGCGTCGTGAGCGGGCTGGCGCTGGGCATCGACGCCGCCGCGCATGAAGGGGCGCTGGACGCGGGCCCGGACGGCGCGGGCACGGTCGCCGTCATGGGCACCGGCATCGACCGCATCTATCCCGCCCGCCACCGGGAGCTGGCGCACCGCATCGCCGCGCATGGCGCGCTGGTTTCCGAATTTCCGCTGGGCACGGGCGCCCTGCCCCCGCACTTTCCCAAACGCAACCGCATCGTCGCCGGCCTCGCGCGGGGCGTGCTGGTGGTGGAAGCCGCCAAGCAAAGCGGGTCGCTCATCACGGCAAGGCTGGCGGGCGAAAGCGGCCGCGAAGTCTTCGCCATCCCCGGCTCCATCCATTCCCCGCTGTCGCGCGGCTGCCACGCGTTGATACGCCAAGGCGCCAAACTGGTGGAAACAGCCGCCGACATCACCGACGAGCTGGGCGGCGGCCCGATGCCCGGCGTGCGCGGTGCGCCCCGGCCCGAAGCGTCGCTGCCCGCCCACCCCGTGCTGGAAGCGCTGGGCTTTGACCCGCTGCATCTCGATACCCTGCAGGGACGCCTGACGATGGACACCGGCGACCTGCAAGCGCAGCTGGTGGAACTGGAATTGCAGGGCCGCATCGCCCGCCTGGATGACGGCCGCTACCAGCGCCTGAAGTAGGGCCGCATGCCCCCGCCCCGCGCAAGCGGAGTGCCGCGCGATGGCGCTAATATTGGCGCTAGCGCCGCAGACATGCGCGCCGCGTCACCCCATACCGAACCAGGAAGAGACATGGCTTTGCCCTCCCGCGTGAAGATCGTCGAGGTGTCGCCTCGCGACGGTCTGCAGAATGAAAAGGAATTCGTGCCCACCGACATCAAGGTGGAACTGGTCAATCGCCTGGCCGCGGCGGGCTTCCCCAATGTGGAAGCCGCCTCGTTCGTGTCGCCCAAGTGGGTGCCGCAGATGGCCGACGGCGCCGACGTGATGGCGCGCATCGAACGCCGTCCCGGCACGATCTATTCGGTGCTGACGCCGAACATGAAGGGTTTTGAAGGCGCACTGGCCGCCGGCGCGGACGAGATCGTGATTTTCGGCGCCGCCAGCGAAGCGTTCTCGCAAAAGAACATCAACTGTTCCATCGCCGAATCCATCGCCCGCTTCGAACCCGTGGTGCAGGCCGCGCGTGAAGCCGGCATCCGCGTGCGCGGCAGCATCAGCTGCGCGCTGGGGTGCCCGTACCAGGGCGACGTTCCCGTGGAATCGGTGGTCGACGTGGCCCAGCGCTACCTGGCGATGCAGGTCGACGAGATCGACGTGGCCGACACCATTGGCGTGGGCACGCCGCAGCGCGTGCGCGACTTGATGGCGGCGGTGACGCGCGTGGTCGACCCGGCACGCGTGTCCGGCCACTTCCACGACACCTACGGCCAGGCGCTGGCCAACATCCTGGCCGCGCTGGAAACCGGCATCTCCATCTTCCACACCTCGGTCGCCGGCCTGGGCGGCTGCCCCTACGCCAAGGGCGCCACCGGCAACGTCGCGACCGAAGACGTGCTGTACATGCTGCGCGGCCTGGACATCGACACCGGCGTGGACTTCGACGCCGTGGTCGACATCGGCCAATGGATGTCGGCCCACCTGAACCGCAAGGGTTCCAGCCGGGCCGGCAACGCGATCGCCGCCAAACGGGCCGCATGACCTCGCCTGACTCCGCCCCCGCCGAGCAAGACCGGGCCGCGCTCCTGCGCGAGATCGGCCCGCTGCCGCTGTCGGGCCAGGCGTGGCCCGACTGGGTGCGCATCCTGGCCTGGGTGATCTTGGCCGTGCTGGGCGTGCAGGTGGTGACGACCGCCATCCGCGCGCCCGCGCAGCCGTTCGATACCGTGCTGGCGGTGGTGGTGGTGCTGTGCTTCGTGGGCCTGCTGTTCGTGTCCTGGCACATGCAGACGTCGATCACCACCATCGATGACCGCGGCCTGCGCCAGACCTGGTTCACGCGCCGCGAAGTCGCCTGGGAAGACGTGCGCTATGCGCGCTTCGTGCCCATGCTGTTTTCGAAACGGCTGGTGGTGTTCACCCACCGGGGACGGCCGGTGATTCTTCAGGGCGGCACGCGCGAATTGCGCAGCGCCTTCGTGAAGATCGCGCAGGTGTACCGGCGGGGGTGATGGGCGGAGCGCGCGCGGCAGCCGGCAGGAACGCCGTCCCCTAGCGCACGCGACCCATCGGGCACCGTTTACGTTTTGCCGGTCAGCGGATCGGCAACGCGTACATCAAGCCGCCCTGCGTCCACTGCGCATTCAGGCCGCGCTTGATCTTCAGCGGGCTGCCCTGGCCCACGTTGCGCTCGAAGCTCTCGCCGTAGTTACCCACCTGCTTGACGATGTTGTAGGCCCACTTTTCGTCCAGCCCCAGGTTGGCGCCGCCGCCCGGCGTGACGCCTAGGATGCGCTTGATGTTGGGATTGGCGCTCTTGGCCTGTTCGTCCACGTTCTTGGACGTCACGCCGTATTCTTCCGCTTCGATCATCGCCGACAACGACCAGCGCACGATGTTCAGCCACGCGTCGTCGCCCTGGCGCACGAAGGGGCCCAGCGGCTCTTTCGAGATGATCTCGGGCAACACGACGTAGTCATCGGGATTCTGCAGCTTCGAGATGCGGATGGATGCCAGGCCCGACGCGTCCGTGGAGAAGACGTCGCAGCGGCCCGCGGCGAACGCGTTGACCACTTCGTTGAACGTCTCGATCACCACCGGCTTGTACGTCACGTTGTTGGCGCGCGCCCAGTCGGCCAGCGTGTTCTCGTTGGAGGTGCCGGTCTGCAGGCAGATCGTGGCGCCGTTGATCTCTTTGGCGCTTTTCACGCCCAGCGACTTCGGCACCAGGAAGCCCTGGCCGTCGTAGAAGTTGATGCCAGCGTGAATGATGCCCAGCGCGGTGTCGCGCTGCTGCGTGACGGTGGTGTTGCGCGTCAGCACGTCCACTTCGCCGGATTGCAGCGCGGTGAAGCGCTGTTGTGAATTCAGCGGCACGACCTTGATCTTGTCGGCGTCGCCGAAGACCGCCGCGGCGATCGCGCGGCACAGATCCACGTCCAGCCCTTGCCATTTGCCTTGCGCATCGGGCGCCGAGAAGCCCGCGAAGCCCGTGGTCGTGCCGCACGCCACCGCGCCGCGCTGGCGCACGACGTCCAGTGTTGCCGCCTGTGCGCCTTGCGCCGCCGCCATCAAGAGCGCCGCGCCCACCAACCCTTTTGCAATGTTCATGACCTGGATTCCTGTTATGCCGGGCGCGGGGACGCGCCGAGGCGAGAAGCTTATAGACATGAAGCGCCCGCGCCAAATAACAAGCGCTTATTTAGGTATATCCGCCCGCACACGGATGCGGGCGCCGGCGGACAGGTTCCCAGCATAACCAAGGCTTGCGCGGCCCGGCTTGGCCGCGGTCAAGTCCGGTTCACGCCGCCAGCGAGATCGATACGGGTTCGTTGGCTTCGCAGGCCTCCAGCGCGCGGCCCAGCCGGACCATGCCCTGGGCGATCTGGCTTTCGTTCATGGTGGCGAACGACATGCGCATGGCGAAGAGATCGGCCTGGTCGGCATTGGCGTAGAAGGCCTTGCCCGGCACGTAGACCACTTCGTGTTCGATGGCGTACGGCAACAAGCGCGTGGCGTCCACCTCACCCGTCAGGCGGGCCCAGAAGAACATGCCGCCTTCGGGCTTGCTGAAGCTGATGCGGCCATTGAGCTCGCGGGCCAGCGATTCGGCCATCGCGTCGCAGCGCAGGCCATACGCGGCGCGGATGCGCGGCACGTGCTCTTCATAGCGGCCGTTGGCCAGGTATTGCGCCACCGTTTCCTGGATCCATGCGGACGAGGCCATGTCGTCAGCCGCCTTGGCACCAACGCAGCGGCGGCGGATCTCGGGCGGCGCGACCAGCCAGCCGATGCGCAGCGCGGGCGCCATGGTCTTGGACATGCTGGCCAGGTAGACCGCCCAGTGGCGTGCTTCGCCTTCGGCCAGGGCCGCGATGGGCGGCACCGCTACGCCGGCAAAGCGCAGTTCGCTGTACGGGTCGTCTTCCACGATCAGGAAGCGGTGCTTGACCGCCAGTTCAAGCAAGCGCAGGCGGCGCTGGCGCGTCAGCGTGGCGCCGCAGGGGTTCGAGAACGACGCAACTACGCAGACCATCTTGGGCTTGATGCGGGCGGCCAATTCATCCAGCGCGTCCACATCGATGCCGTCGGGGCCGGAGGGCACCGTATGCACCGTGGCGCCCGTGTAGCGCAACGCCTGGACGGAATTCGGGAAGGCGGGCGATTCGATGATGGCATGGTCGCCGGGTTGCAGCATCACGCGGGTCAGCAGCGCCAGCGCCTGCTGCGATCCGCCCGTCACCATCAATTCCGTGTCGGCGTTGCACTGCAGGCCGCGCGCGGCGGACAGGCGCGCCAATTCGTGGCGCAGGCTGGCCTGGCCGTCGATGTTGGAATACTGCAGGCAGGCGCCCAGACGGGCCAGCACCTGTGTGGACGCGATCGACAGGCCATCCACATCGAAAAGCTCTTGCGCGGGGTAACCGCCCGCAAGCGAGATCGTGCCCGGCCGCATGGCATAGGGCATGAGCGATCGGATGGGGGATGCGGGGGGATTCAGGAAAGGCGTGGCAAAGGCGTATTCTGGCGCAGCGCTGGACATGGCGGGGGACTGGAAAGGTGGGAGACCGTGTCGCCCGAGGGGCGGCGCCGGGAGGGCATAGAACATTGAAATATAAACAAAACTCTACAAATTCTAAGCCTGGCGATTACGCAGGGTCAACGGCGAAAACGGCCAGTGTGGCGAAACGATCCTGCACAGTCCTACACTATGGGACATCCTGTTCCTGCAAGAGAGCTGCATGACCGTCGTAGACACCATGGCCGGGCGCCTTGCCCAGATTCAGCAACGTATCGCCGACGCGTGCGCGCGCGCCGGACGCGCGCCCGGCAGCGTCGTCCTGCTGCCTGTCAGCAAGACCTTCGACGTGGACGCGATCCGCGAAGCCATGGCGCTGGGCCTGAACCGGTTCGGCGAAAACAAGACGCAGGAGATCCGCCAAAAGGCCGCCGCGCTGGCAGGCCAAGGCCTCGAATTTGTGCTGATCGGGCATCTGCAGACCAATAAATCGAAGGATGCCGCCCGCGACGCGACCGAAGTCCAGTCGCTGGACCGCCCCGACCTGGCCGAAGCCCTGCACCGCCGGCTGCTGAACGAAGGGCGGACGCTGGACGTGCTGGTGCAGGTGAAAACCTCGGCCGAACCCAGCAAATTCGGCATGGCCGCCGAAGACGTGCCGGCCTTCCTGCGCCGCATCGCCGCCGAATTCCCCACCCTGAAGGTGAAGGGCCTGATGACGCTGGCGGTGAATTCCCCCGACCCCGAGGCGGTGCGCGCGTGCTTTCGCGCCCTGCGCGAGCTGCGCGACCGCTTGCGGGCCGAAGACATCGCCGGGATCTCGCTGGACCGATTGTCGATGGGAATGAGCGGCGACTTCGAACTGGCGATCGAGGAAGGATCGACCGAAGTGCGCATCGGCACGGCCATCTTCGGCGCGCGCACCTACCCCGATCCGCAGTAGCCGGCGGCGTGGTGCACTGCGGGAAAACCGGGGGGCCTCGGGGCCCCTTTCCGGCGGGCGCGCGAGGCATAATAGCGTCGCAAAAATAGCGACGCAGACCGACGGCGCAAGACACGACGCCGCCGACGTCGCGCTCAATACAGACCCCGCACGAGGAGACACCCCATGCAGAACCCCGCACGGCGCCTGGTGGCGCTGGCCGCCCTGTCGCTGGCCGCCGCCACCGCTTCCGCCCAATCCTGGCCCACGCAACCCATCCGCTGGATCGTGCCCTACCCGGCCGGCGGAGGCACCGATGTCGTCGCCCGCACGGTCGCCAGCGGCCTGGAAAAGCCCCTGGGCCAGACCATCGTGGTCGAAAACCGCCCCGGCGCCGCCACCATCATCGGCGCCACCGCCATCGCGCAATCCGAACCCACCGGCTACATGATCGGCACGGCCGACTCCGGCACGCTGGCCTTCAATTCGTCGCTGTACGCCAAGCTGTCCTACGACCCGGCCAAGTTCACCTACATCGGCGGCATCGCCAAGTTTCCGCTGCTGCTGGCCGTGAACGTCAACTCGCCCTACAAGACGGTCGACGACGTGCTGGCTGCCGCCAAGAAGGAACCCGGCAAGCTGACCGCGGCCTCCGCCGGCGCGGGCTCGCCCCACCACCTGGCGCTGGAGCTCTTCAAGCAGCGCACGGGCGCCAACCTGCTGCACGTGCCCTACAAGGGCGCCGCTCCCGCCATCCAGGACCTGCTGGGCGGACAGGTGGACGTGATGTTCATCGACCTGGCCTCGGGCCTGCCCAACGTGAAGGCCGGCAAGCTGCGCGTCCTGGCAGCCGCCACGCCCGAGCGCGTGTCGGTGCTGCCCGACACGCCGACGATGGCCGAGCAAGGCGTGGCCAACTTCACGGCTTACGCATGGCAAGGCCTGGTGGGCCCGGCCGGCGTGCCGGACGCAGTGGTCAAGAAGCTGTCGGCCGACCTGGACGCCACGCTCAAGACCCCGGCCGTGTCACAGAAGATGCTGGACATGGGCGTGATCCCGATGCCGATGTCGGCACAGGATTTCAAGGCCTATGCCGAGCAGGAGCGCAGCGCCTGGGCTGACGTGATCAAGAAGGCGAACATCAAGCTGGAATGATCGGGCAGCCGCCCGGCCGGCCATGGCAAAAAGCCGCAGCCCTTTTGGGCCGCGGCTTTTTTTGCGCCTGCTGGCGTTACGCCGGCTTCAGTCCGCCGTGACGGGGATGCGTCGGGGCTGCGCCTCTCGTGCGCGCGGAATGCGAAGCGTCAGGACGCCCTGCTTCAGGCTGGCGTTGATCTGCGCGCGGTCGAACTCCTGCCCGAGCCGGAACGCGCGCCGGAACACCGGCGCGCGCAATTCGCCCAACACCAGTTGCAGATCGCCCGGCGTGGCCACGGATGCCTCGCCCTCGATCACCAGTACGTCAGACTCCACGTTGATGTGCAGCCGTTCTTTGGACACGCCGGGCAGGTCTGCGACCAGCGTGATGGCTTGCGGGTCTTCGTAGACGTCCACGGCGGGCACGGTGACTGCCCTGCCTTCGCGCTTGGCCGAGTCGTCCGCGGTCACGGTGAGATCTTTGCGGTCATTCATGATCGGTACTCCTTATGCGGTTGGCGGAACTTAGTGCACGGGCACGACCCGCGGCTTGGACGACTCCTTGCGCTTGATCGAGATGGCCAGGCAGCCGTCCGTGTAGCGCGCCTGCACTTGGTCCGGATCCACGTCGGCAGGCAGCTCGATCACCCGCGTATACCGTCCGTGCGCCCGTTCGCGCGCGTAATAGCGGGCGCTCTCCGGCAATTCTGGCGAGGTGCGTTCGCCGCTGATGGTCAGCACGCGCTTTTCGATCGTGACATTCAGGTCGTCAGGCTGCATGCCTGGCACAAAGGCGACCACTTCGACCGAGTCGCCGGACACCCCAACGTTCACGGGCGGGAACAGGGCCTGCGGGGTGGCGCGCAAGGCCGCCGGCACGCCGGCGCTGCGCAAGACGCGCCCCATGTGTTCCTGAATGGCGTCGAAGGCCGACGCGAAGCCGCTATCGCTGAATGGAAAGTTGCTCATGTTGGTCTCCCGAATGGAAAGGGACAGATCAGGACACGACGCAATCGCGGCTGGTGCGACCGCAGGTCTGATCGCCTCAAGACCAATGATGGGAACAATTTCGCCGACTTCAAGAGTCGGCGAAATGGGAAAAAATGGGATCGTCCGCCCTGCGCCACGGCGTGGCGCAGGGGGTGTGACAGCGGCGTGACGCCTACACCAGCACGCGCTCGATGCCGCCCGCGTTGGCGCGCTTCACGTAGTCTTCCATCCAGCCTTCGCCCAGGATGTGGCGCGCCATCTCGACCACGATGTAGTCCGCGTCCATGCCGGTGTCGCCTTCATAGCGCGACAATCCCTGCAGGCACGACGGGCACGAGGTCAGCACCTTGACGTCGCCGGCAAAGCCGTCGCTGCGCAGCGCGGCGTCGCCCTTCTGCAGCTCTTCCTGCTTGCGGAAACGCACCTGCGTGGAGATGTCCGGCCGGCTCACCGCCAGAGTGCCCGACTCGCCGCAGCAGCGGTCGCTCTTGATGGCATCGTCGCCCACCAGGGCGCGCACCGTCTTCATGGGCTCCTGCAGCTTCATCGGCGTGTGGCAGGGGTCGTGATACATGTAGCGCACGCCCTTGGCGCCTTCCAGCTTGATGCCCTTTTCAAGCAGGTACTCGTGGATATCGATCAGGCGGCAGCCGGGGAAGATCTTGTCGAATTCATAGCCCGACAGCTGGTCGTAACAGGTGCCGCAGCTGACCACCACCGTCTTGATGTCCAGGTAGTTCAGCGTGTTGGCGACGCGATGGAACAGCACCCGGTTGTCGGTGATGATCTGTTCGGCCTTGTCCGTCATGCCATTGCCGCGCTGGGGATAGCCGCAGCACAGGTAGCCCGGCGGCAGCACGGTCTGCACGCCCGCATGCCACAGCATGGCTTGCGTGGCCAGGCCGACTTGCGAGAACAGGCGCTCGGAGCCGCAGCCCGGGAAGTAGAACACCGCTTCCGTATCGGCGGTGGTGCCCTTGGGGTCGCGGATGATCGGCACGTAGTTCGCGTCTTCGATGTCCAGCAGCTTGCGCGCGGCCTGCTTGGGCAGCCCGCCCGGCATCTTCTTGTTCACGAAGTGCACGATCTGTTCGCGCAGCGGCGGCTTGCCGACAGTAGCCGGCGGCTTGGCCGTCTGCTTTTTCACCAGGCCCGAAAACAGGTCGTGCGCGGCGCGCTGGACCTTGTAGCCCACGCCCACCATCGCCTTGCGGGTGGCGTTGATGGTGGCCGGGTCCTTGGCGTTCAGGAAGAACATGGCGCTGGCCGTGCCCGGATTGAACGACTTGCGGCCCATGCGGCGCAGCACGGCGCGCATGTTCATCGACACGTCGCCGAAATCGATGTCGACCGGACAGGGGTTGTAGCACTTGTGGCAGACGGTGCAGTGGTCGGCCACGTCTTCGAATTCTTCCCAGTGCTTCAGGCTGACGCCGCGACGGGTCTGCTCTTCGTACAGGAAGGCTTCCACCAGCAGCGAGGTGGCCAGGATCTTGTTGCGCGGCGAATACAGCAGGTTCGCGCGCGGCACGTGGGTGGCGCACACGGGCTTGCACTTGCCGCAGCGCAAGCAGTCCTTGATGGAATCCGAGATGGCGCCGATGTCGCTTTGCTGCATGATCAGCGACTCGTGGCCCATCAGGTTGAAGCTGGGCGTCCAGGCGTGGCGCAGGTCGGCGCCCGGCATCAGCTTGCCGGCGTTGAAGTGGCCGTTGGGGTCCACCCGGCGCTTGTAGTCCTGGAACGGCGCCAGTTCGGCTTCGGTCAGGAATTCGTACTTGGTCAGGCCGATGCCGTGTTCGCCCGAGATCACGCCGTCCAGGTCGCGGGCGATCTGCATGATGCGGTCGACGGCCTGATGGGCCTCGCGCAGCATCTCGTAGTCGTCCGAGTTGACCGGGATGTTGGTGTGCACGTTGCCGTCGCCGGCGTGCATGTGCAGCGCCACGAACACGCGGCTTTTCAGCACGCGGCCATGGATGGCGACCAGCTCGTCGACGATCTTCTTGTAGGCGGCGCCCGAAAACGCACGCTGCAGGCCGGGCAGAACTTCCACCTTCCAGGACACGCGGATCGTGCGGTCCTGCACGATGTCGAAGACGCGGGCGCCAGGCTGCGCGGCCAGGCGCTCGGTCAACGCGGCATGCACGTCGCCCAGGCCCAGCCCGTCCAGTTCCGGCAGGGCCTGCGCCAGCGGCAGATCCAGGTTGTCCAGCAGCCATTGCCAGCGCTGGCGCGTGGCGCCCAGCAGTTCCAGCGCCTGGCGCGTGCGCTCGGCCAGCACTTCGGCGCGGGTGCCGTCGATATCCGCGTCGTCCGCCTTGCCCACCGGCAGCGGCGTGCACAGGTACGCGTCCAGCGCGCCCAGCAGCTTGAGCTTGTTGCTGGTGGAGAGCTCGATATTGATGCGTTCGATGTGGTCCGTATATTCGCCCATGCGGGGCAGCGGGATCACGACGTCTTCGTTGATCTTGAAGGCGTTGGTGTGGCGCGCGATCGCGGCGGTGCGCGAGCGGTCCAGCCAGAACTTCTTGCGCGCCTCGGGGCTGACGGCCACAAAGCCTTCGCCGTGGCGCGTGTTGGCCAGGCGCACCACTTCGCTGGCGGCAGCCGCCACCGCATCGTCGTCGTCACCCACGATGTCGCCGATCAGGACCATCTTGGGCAGCACGCCGCGCTTGCTCTTGGTGGCATAGCCCACCGCGCGCAGGTAGCGTTCGTCCAGATGCTCCAGCCCGGCCAGGATGGCGCCGCGCGCGCGGCCTTCGCCGTCCAGGTAGCCCTTGACCTCGACGATCGACGGGATGGCGTCGCGCGCCTGCCCGAAGAACTCCATGCAGACCGTGCGCGTGTGGCGCGGCATGCGGTGCAGCACCCAGCGCGCGGACGTGATCAGGCCGTCGCAGCCTTCCTTCTGGATACCCGGCAGACCGGCCAGGAACTTGTCCGTGACGTCCTTGCCCAGCCCTTCCTTGCGGAACACGCGGCCTTTGATTTCCAGCGTTTCGGTCTTGAGCAGGCGCTCGCCGGGTTTGCCCTTGCCGTCGAACCACTTGAGCTCGAAGCGGGCCAGCTCCACATCATGGATCTTGCCCATGTTGTGATCCAGACGGCTGACTTCCAGCCAGTTGCCGTCCGGGTCGACCATGCGCCACCAGGCCAGGTTGTCCAGCGCGGTGCCCCACAGCACGGCCTTCTTGCCGCCCGCATTCATGGCGATGTTGCCGCCCACGCACGACGCTTCGGCCGAGGTCGGGTCCACGGCGAAGACGAAGCCTGCGGCCTCGGCCGCTTCCGACACCCGCTTGGTCACCACGCCGGCGCCGGCATGGATGACAGCCACGGGCTCGGTGAGCCCGGGCAAAATACAGGACTCGACCTTGCCCAGCTTGTCGAATTTCTCGGTATTGATGACGGCCGACTTCCACGTCAGCGGGATGGCGCCGCCCGTATAGCCGGTGCCGCCCCCGCGCGGGACGATGGTCAGGCCCAGTTCGATACAGGCGGTGACCAGCGCGGCGATCTCGTCTTCGGAGTCCGGCGTCAGCACCACGAAGGGGTATTCCACGCGCCAGTCGGTGGCATCCGTCACGTGCGATACGCGCGACAGGCCGTCGAACTTGATGTTGTCGCGCGCCGTGATGCGGCCCAGCACCTTCTGCGCCTGCTTGCGCAGCATGGTGGTCTGGTCGAACTCGCCCTCGAAGGCGGCAATGGCGGAACGGGCGCGGCCCAACAGGCCGACGACCTTTTCGTCGCGATGCGGATCGTGGCCTTCTTCGGTCGGCGTGCCCGGCTCGCGGCGGCGGTCGATCTCGCCCAGGCGGTGGTGCAGCGCGTCGATGAGCTGCTTACGGCGCTTGGGGTTGTCCAGCAGGTCGTCCTGCAGGTACGGGTTGCGGCGCACGACCCAGATGTCGCCCAGCACTTCGTACAGCATCCGCGCCGAGCGGCCGGTACGGCGTTCTCCGCGCAGGTCGCTGAGCAGGCTCCAGGCGTCTTCGCCCAGCAGCCGGCCGACAATCTCGCGGTCGGAAAACGACGTGTAGTTGTAGGGAATTTCGCGCAATCGCGCGGGTGCTGCGGGCGGCATCGCCCCGTTCAAGATGTGGCTAGCGAGTGGGGCGTTCATGGCGGCAAGAGGGGCCCATAAAAAATTATTTTATGCCATCGGGCGGACTTGACCCCGAATACCCCCAGAAAGCCGGCCAAAAGCAGCGGGAAACGACGGTTATCCGTCCCCATTTAAGAGCGGTGTCAGTGTCAGATCTGTCCGGGAAAGAACCACAGCAAGCCGGCGGTCATCACCAGATAACGCAGGAATTTGCCGATGGCCATATAGAGCACGCAGGGCCAGAAGGGCAAACGCAGCCAGCCGGCCACCGCGCACAGCGGGTCGCCCACCGCGGGCAGCCAGGACAGCAGCAGCGCCGGCGGCCCCATCCGGTGGATCCAGTCGTGCGCGCGCTCGTTCCAGCGCCCACGCATGCGGCCGCCTTCGGTGGCGTCGGGGTGCGGGTGGGGATGTTTCTCTTTCCAGCGTTCGACCGCCTTTTCGGCACCCAGGCCCATCCAGTAGCTGATGGCGCCGCCCACGGTATTGCCGGCGGTGGCGACCAGGATGGCCGGCCAGAACATGTCGGGCGACAACTTGAGGAAGCCGAACACCGCGGGTTCGGAGCCCAGCGGCAGCAACGTGGCGGAAACGAGCGACACCGTGAAGATGGCCGACAAGCCCACCGAGGGCAGCGCCAGCATCCCCAGGAGCCAGTGAACAGCAGATAAGAGGCTTTCTTCCATGATGAGCGAGTGTAGCCGCGCAAGCGCACGCAAGCCGGGATGCGATTGAGCCTTCTCGTCCACGCTGCGTCAAGCGCGGGCATAAACCTTTCAGGCCATACGGCTTTCCCTGCAATAATCGTGCCCACGTCCCCACTCTTGTCCCTACGCGCGGTCCATGTCCACTGATTATCTGAAACGCATCCTGACTTCCAAGGTTTATGACGTCGCGGTCGAGTCGCCGCTGGAAATAGCGCCCCAGCTGTCCCAGCGGATCTCGAACACCGTCCTGCTCAAGCGCGAGGACACCCAGGCCGTTTTCAGCTTCAAGCTGCGCGGGGCGTACAACAAGATGGCCAACCTGGCGCCCGCCGTGCGCAACCGCGGCGTCATCGCGGCATCGGCCGGCAACCACGCGCAGGGTGTGGCGCTGGCCGCCAGCCGGCTGGGTTGCCGCGCCGTCATCGTCATGCCCACGACCAGCCCGCAGGTGAAGATCGACGCGGTGCGGCGGCTGGGTGGCGAGGTCGTGCTGGCGGGCGAGAGCTTCACCGACGCCTATGCGCACGCGCAGATCCTGGAAAAGAAAGAAAAACTGACCTTCGTCCACCCCTTCGACGACCCCGACGTGATTGCCGGCCAAGGCACGGTGGGGATGGAGATCCTGCGCCAGCATCCGGGCCCGATCGATGCCATCTTCGTCGCCATCGGCGGCGGCGGGCTGATCTCCGGCGTGGCCGCCTACATCAAGCAGCTGCGGCCCGAAATCAAGATCATCGGCGTGCAGACCGAGGACTCCGACGCCATGCTGCGCAGCGTGCGCGCCGGCCGCCGCGTGCAACTGAACGACGTCGGCCTTTTCTCGGACGGCACCGCCGTCAAGATGGTGGGCGCCGAAACCTTCAAGCTGACCCGCAAGTACGTCGACGACTTCGTCGTGGTGGACACGGATTCGATCTGCGCCGCGATCAAGGACGTCTTCCAGGACACCCGCAGCGTGCTGGAACCGGCAGGTGCGATGGCGGTGGCCGGGGCCAAGCAGTACGCGGCGGAACACCATCTGAAGGGCAAGACGCTGGTGGCCATCGCCTGCGGCGCGAACATGAACTTCGACCGCCTGCGCTTCGTGGCCGAACGCGCCGAAGTGGGCGAAATGCGCGAAGCCGTCTTCGCCGTGACCATGCCCGAACAACGCGGCAGCTTCCGCCGCTTCTGTGAACTGGTCGGCGAACGCAGCGTGACGGAGTTCAACTACCGCATTTCGGATGCGGACCGCGCCCACGTCTTCGTCGGCATCCAGGTATCGTCCGCCACCGAGCCGGACAAGATCGCCGCGAACTTCCGACGCCACGGGTTCGACACGCTGGACCTGACGCACGACGAAATGGCCAAAACCCACCTGCGCCACATGGTGGGCGGGCGTTCTTCGCTTGCGCGCGACGAACTGCTGTACCGCTTTGAATTCCCGGAACGCCCGGGCGCGCTCATGCGCTTCCTGAACGCGATGAATCCGGACTGGAACATCAGCCTGTTCCATTACCGCAACCAGGGCGCCGACTATGGCCGCATCCTGATCGGCATCCAGGTGCCCGCGGCGGACAAGAAGCAATTCCGCGCGTTCGTGGCAGAACTCGGCTACCCGCATTGGAACGAGACCGACAACCCGGCCTACAAGCTATTCCTGTAGCAGGCGCCAGGCGCGCCGCCGCCCCAATGCGAGAGGGCCTCCTTGCGGAGGCCCTTCCCTTCTGGCCGTCAAACGCATCCGGCCGGACCCAAGTAGGGGGGGTTCGCTGTCACTCGGCGGCTTACGGAGATAAGCCGCGCATTCAGCAAGGTCCGGCCGGGCGCGTTGCCGCTTAGAACCGGTGGCGAATACCCATCGCGACGGCGGTGTCGCGCGCATCATGCTGGAACGCGTAGTTGTCGCCGTAGGAGGCGTACGCGTACAGGTTGGTGCGCTTGGTGAAGTCGTAGGTGTAGCCCAGGCTGTACACGTTGAACGTGGCGTCGTCGCCCGTCAGCTTGTCGTTGCCCGGCGTCGCACGCTGCCACGAACCGAAGATGGCGTGGCGGCCCAGCGGCACCGTGGCGCCGATCAGGTACGAGTTGGCGCGGAAGCCGTCAGCCAGCTTGAACGAGCCCAGGTTGTTCATGCCATCGGGCGTGGTGCCCATGTTCTGGCCAACGAACCAGCCGTCGCGCGTCTGGCCGAACGCGGCAGCCAGCTTCACGACTTCAAAGTCGTACGAACCGCCGATGATGTATTCCTGGATGCGCGCGGCGTCTTTGCCGCCCACGCGCTTGTTCGTCGGGTCGAAGCGGTCATAGGCGACGGCCAGGTTCAGCGGGCCGTTGACGTATTGCACGCCGGCGGTCAGCACCCGGTTGTTGTCGCCCGTGGCGAAGCCGGTCTGGGTCGTGTCGCTGACGCTGTCGTCAGCGCTGAACGAGTAGCCCACGCCCGCCTTGAAGCCGCTCAGGCTGGGGGTTTGATACAGCACCATGTTGTCCAGGCGCATCGTGTTGGCGCTGCCGAACGTGGTGCCCATGTTGGCGGTGTTGTAGCTGATCGAGAACGGGTCGATCGAGCCGAAGTACTTCGACGCCAGGTTCGTCTGACGGCCGAATTCCAGGCGGCCCCAGGAATCGCTGTCCAGGCCCACGGTGGCTTGACGGCCGAACAGGCGGCCGTTCTGCAGCGATTTGCCGTTCATGGGACCGAAACCGCCTTCCAGCGTGAACACGGCGCGCAGGCCGTCGCCCAGATCTTCCGTGCCGCGCAGGCCGAAGCGCGAGCCGCTGCTCACGCCCTGCACACCGCCGAAGCGGCTTTGCGACACCCCATTGAACTTCACCTGCTCGTAGCCGACACCGGCGTCGATCAAGCCGTACAGCGTCACGGAGTCGGCGGCTTGCGCGGCGCCGGCAAAGCCGGCCAGCAACGCGACGGCCAATAGCGTCTTCTTCATATAAGTCCCCAAAATGGCGAGATGAAAGGCATCCGCAAACGCGCCGTCCGAACGACGGGGCCTTCGCGTGCCGCTGCGAACAAGCAGGCGGCGTCTGCACTGAATCTAGTGTCCGGCCTGCGGCAACCCGAAGTAACACGGATTTCGACGAACTACTTTCCATGGTTGGGATAATCACCCGCAGCCGACACCTCGCCAGGCATGGAAACCTGCGTTAACGCCTTGAAAACAAATATGAATCTTTACTCGCAAATCGGCGCATCGGCGATTCCGATGCGCTCGGCATCCAGGATTCAGCGACAACACTTGTTGACGCAAGCGCACAGTTTTGCGGCTAAAACGCCACACTGTGCCGCCGCCACCCTGCCTGGCGGGCAATAAAAAACCCCTCGGCGTCTCAAGGGGTTTCTCGTGACCTTCGGGGCGTGACTTACTTGCCCTTGGGCGGGTAGTCCAGTTCACCGAAGGTGTATTCGCCGCGGGCCTTGGCTTCGGCCAGTTCCTGGCGGACTTGCTCGCGGGTCTTGCCGCCGGATTGCGACACGGCGGCACGCGGCGGGTAATCCAGTTCGGCGGTCGTGACCTGGCCGGCGGCCTTGGCGCTTTGCAGCTCTTGCTGAACCTGGTCGCGCGTCATGCTGGTTTGCGTCGCGTTGGCGGGCGGGTAGTCCAGTTCACCGAACGTGACCTGGCCTGCGGCCTTGGCGGCTTGCAGTTCTTGTTGAACCTGTTCACGCGTCTTGCCATCGGCGTGGGCGGCGGACATGCCAACCAGGGTTGCGGTAACCATAAGTGCGGTTGCTAGGGCTTTCATTGTGATGACTCCATCCTAAACCTTGCACAGCGTCTTCTGCCAGGCTGGCAGCTGCGATGTGACTGTTTGATTGCTGGGACGAAGTATCTGGCGATTGGCGCCTAGTAAAAACCCTTATTTTGGTGAACATATTTTCACCGGTGGGACAATTGCACGATGTATCTGGCGCAATCTGCGCGATTATTGCGCAGTCCCGTCGCAGAGCCAGACGTCGCAAGCCTTGCAGGCATTCAGCTGCAAGCAAGCTGGCTGACGGGATGCCTGTCCACCACCCGGGGCACGGGATGTTCCGTGTGGATAAATAGACATTTCTGCTGGCGGGACAATAATTCCATTTATCATACAAATCTGCCAGAAATGGAATTTTGAGTGTAGAGGGCAATATGGATATCCAGCTTAACGACATCGCGCTGTTTGTCGAAGTCGCCAAGCGCAAGAACTTCAGCCATGCGGCGGAAGCCTTGAATATTCCAACCTCGACGCTCTCGCGCCGCGTCAGCGAACTGGAACGCAGCGTCGGCATGCGCCTGTTGAACCGCAGCACGCGCAAGATCGACCTGACCGAAGCCGGCGCCATCTACTTCGAACGCTGCCGGCACATCGTGGAAGAAGCGCGCATCGCGCACGACCAGTTGCTGGACATGGCGGTGCAACCCAAAGGCCGCCTGCGCATCTCGCTGCCCACCAGCCTCGCCCAGCTGTTCCTGCCGGCCGTCATCAGCGAATTCCGCGAGCAGCATCCCGACATCGAATGCGATTTCGATCTGAGCATGCGTCCGATCGACCCCATCAGCAATCCGTTCGACCTGATCCTGCGGTTCGGCCAGCAACCCGATTCCAGCCTGATCTCGCGCAAGATCGTGCTGATGGCGCACCAGCTGTACGCCTCGCCCGACTACCTGGCCCGCCACGGCGAACCGCGCGTGCCCGCCGACCTGACGCACCACGAGTGCCTGCGGCCGACCATGCGCGAAGAGTCATCCTTCTGGATGCTCCATTCGGGCGACAAGGTGGAACGCGTGCAAGTGTCCGGCCGCCTGTCGGCGAACAACGTGGGCATGCTCGGGCGCCTGGCCGGCCAAGGTCTGGGCATTACGCCGCTGCTGGTGTTCGATGCGATGGAACGCGCCATCAAGCAGGCAGGGCTGGTGCGCGTGCTACCCGACTGGAGCCTGACGCCCCTGCCGCTATTCGCGTTGCTGCCCTCGCGCATGCTGCCCGCCAAGACCAAGGCGTTCCTGGACTTTATCCAGCCCCGGCTATCGGATTCGTAGGATAGGTCGCTTACGGCGTCGCGTCGCCGTACTGACAGACGGTATAGAGCGGCGTGCCGGTGGCGGCCACCTTGGCCGAGCCGCCCAGGTCGGGCAAATCGATGATGGCGGCCGCTTCGACCACGTTCGCGCCCAGGCGCTGCAGCAGCTTGATGGCGGCCAGCATGGTGCCGCCCGTGGCGATCAGGTCGTCGACCAGCAATACGCGCTGGCCGGTGCGCACGGAATCCGTGTGCATCTCGACGGCGGCATTGCCGTATTCCAGCGAGTATTCCTCGGCCACGGTGCGGTAGGGCAGCTTGCCCTTCTTGCGCACCGGCACGAAACCCAGATTCAGTTCATAGGCCAGCACGCTGCCTACGATGAAGCCGCGCGCGTCCACGCCCGCCACCAGGTCAAGGCGCTGGCGCATATAGCGGTAGACGAACAGATCGATCAACACCCGGAACGCGCGCGGGTCTTGCAGAACCGGCGTGATGTCGCGGAACACGACACCGGGTTGGGGCCAGTCCGGAACGCTGCGGATGGTGCGCCGGATGTACTCGGCGTTGTCGGTCTGCATGGAAGGCGGCCCTGAAGAATTGAAGCAAGGCGAACTATAACCTTGCCACCGCGCTTAAGCCAGGATTGCCGCCGGTGACAAGTCATGTAATTGCGCGCCGCGCAATTCATAGCAGCGGTCGACGGCGCCGGGAGGCAATGCCGCATGCGTGGCCAGCACCACGGTGCGTCCCCGAACCGCGCGCGCCAGGTCATTGAAGAAGTCGGCCTGCGCCGCCGCGTCCAGGCCGGCGGTGGGCTCGTCCAGCACGATGACGGCCGCCGGCGACAGCAGCGCCCGGGCCAGGCACAGGCGGCGCGCCTGGCCCGCCGACAGTTGCGAACCCGTCTCTCCCGCCCAGGTATCCAGCCCATCGGGCAGGCCGCGCACGAAATCGCCCAGCCTGGCCGCGTCCAGCGCGCTCCACAGGGCCGCATCATCGGCCTGCGGATCGCCGATCAGCAGATTCGTACGCAAGGTGCCCAGGAAGACGGGCGCATCCTGGGACAGCAAGGCGATGCGCCGATGCCAGTCGGCCTGCGCGCAATCGCGGGCGTCGCGACCGCCAAAGCGCACGTGTCCCGATTGCGGGTCTTCCAGGCGCAGGATCAGATGCAGCAGCGTGGACTTGCCCTGGCCGCTAGCCCCCACGATGGCGACGCGTTCGCCGGGCGCCACCCGCAGGTCGATGCCGTCCAGGACGACGGGGCCGGCGCCCTCCGCCCGGGCCGGATAGCCGAACACCACGCCGTCCAGCTCCAGCGCGCCGGCGGCCGGCAAGGCGCGGGGCGCGGACGCGTCCTGCATGTCGGGCTGGGATTGCGTCACCTCCCGGATCCGCGCCGCGGCCGACATGGCAGAACCCATGCGGGACGCCCCGCGCATGATGGGCCCCGCCACTTCGAAAATGCCGATGACGGCCAGCAGCAGGCCCACCAGCACCGGCCCTTCGATCTGCCCCCCTTCATGCGTCCCCAATCCGAACCACAGCAATGCCAATACCGAAAGGCCCGCCGCGACCTGCAGGAACCACTGGCCGCGGGCCGCCACCCGGGCCTGGCTGCGGCGCGCCAGCGCGCTGGCTTCGCAGAGCCGTTCAAAATGCGCGGCGGTGGGCGCCTGCGCATGCAACGCGACCATGTCCGCGTGGCCGTCCACCGCGTCCAACGTCGCCGCGCGCAGCCCGGCCGCGCTTTCCTGCGCCGCCGCGCCCGGCTTGCGCGCCGCCCGCAGCAGCCATGCCGGGACCACCACACAGGCCGTCAGCAAGGCCAGCGCGAACGCCAAGGCGGCGGCGGGCACCCACATGCCCAGCACCGCCGTCAGCACGACGCCGCCCAGGATCGCAGTGGCCAACGGCGCCAGCACGAACAGGAAGACCGTATCCAGCGCGTCGACGTCGCCCGTCATGCGCGCGACCAGATCGCCGCTGCGGTACTTCGCCAACTGGCGCGGCGTCAGCCGTATCAGCGCCCCGAACACCGTGGCGCGCAGATCCGCCAGCAGGCGCAGCGTGGCCGAATGACCCACGACGCGGTCGGCATAGCGCGACACGATCCGCAAGAACGACAAGCCGCGCACCAACGCGGACGGCGCGAACAGATTGAAGACCCCGCCCGCCCCCGCCAGGGCCGCACCCGTCAGGAACCAGCCGGACACGCCCAGCAGCCCGACGCCGGCGGCTACCGTGGCCAGCGCACAGAGCAATGCGAGCAAAAGCCCGCCTTTTCGGCGCGCGTACAGCGGCAGCAGCAACAACAGATTCTTCATGCGTCTTCCACTTTCCCGCTTGCCACCCGCAGCACGCGGCCGAACCGGGCCGCCACCGCTGGCGCATGCGTCGCAAGCAGCAAGGTGCGGCCCGCGGAGAATTTCAGGATTTCATCCAGCACCCGGGCCTGGGTCGCCTCGTCCAGATGCGCCGTGGGCTCGTCCAGCAGGATCAGCCCGGGATCGCGCAGGAACAGGCGCGCCAACGCCACGCGTTGCGCCTGTCCGCCAGACAGGCCATGGCCCCGGCTGCCCAGCAGCGTGTCCAGGCCTTGCGGCAGCGCGTCCGAAAACTCCAGCACACAGGCGCGCCGCGCGGCTTCCCGCAAGTCAGCGTCGGACGCGGCCGGCCGGCCCAGCCGGATGTTGTCGGCGATCGACCCGGCCAGCAATTGCGGCTTCTGCCCGATCAGCGCCACGCGCTGGCGCAAGGCAGTCTCGTCCCAGTCTTCCAGCGGCACGCCGTCGATGCGGAGATCGCCGTCGAATGGCCGCAACCGCGCAATGGCCTCGATCAGCGTGGACTTGCCGATGCCGCTGGGCCCCATCAACGCCACCTGCTCGCCCGGCGCCAGCCGCAACGCCGCGTCGGCCAATACCAGCTGCCCCCGGCCCGGCGCCGTCACGCGCAAGCCCGTCACCTGGACTGGCGCGCCTGCGCCCGACGCCCCCGGCGCGGCGGCTCCGCGTCCGGCCGGCGGCGGTTCGGCAGCGTCGTCTTGCGGCAGGCCATCGAACAGCACGGCGATCTGCGTCACAGCAGCCAGCGCGGTGGCGCGGTCGTGATAGTGCGCGGCGAACTGGCGCAGCGGCGCATAGACTTCGGGCGCCATCAGCAGGCAGAACAGGCCCGCCTGCAAGGTCAGGGGCGACCACCGCACATCCAGGAACCCCAGATAGGTCAGCCCGATGTATACGGCCACGCCCGCCACGCCCAGCGCGGCGAAAAACTCCAGCACGGCAGACGACAGGAAAGCGATGCGCAACACCGACATCGTGCGCTGGCGCAGCGCGTCACTGGCGGCCACCACGGAAGCCGCCTCGGCTTCGGCGCGGCCATACAGCTTCAGGGTGGACAGCCCGCGCAAGCGGTCGGCGAAGAAGCCGGACAAGCGGGCGAACGCACGCAGATGGCGGCGGCTGGCGCCCTGCGCGCCCCACCCCACCAGCGCCATGAACAGCGGAATCAGCGGCGCGGTGATCAGCAGCACCAGCCCTGCGATCACGTCCACCGGCAGCAGCAACACGGAGAAGGCCACGGGCAGCATGGCAGCGGCGGCCATCGCAGGCAGGTACTTGGCGAAGAAGCCGTCCAGCGCCTCGACCTGGTCCACGACCGCGCTGGCCAATTCGCCGGACGCCTTGCCCCGGCTCCAGTAAGGGCCCTTTGCGACCAGCCGTGAAAACAGCGCCTGGCGCACATGGCGCTTGATGCGTTCGGCTGCGTCCGCGCCGGCCCGCTCACCCGCCCAGGTGATGCATGCGCGCAGCAGCATCAGACCGGCGATGCCCAGAATACTGGCCAGCAATTCCTGGCGCGGCGCCTGATGGACGATGGCCGCATCGAGCACGCTGGCCAGCAACCAGGCCTGCACGACCAGCAACGCGCCGCTGACCAGCGGCGCGGCGCCCGCCAACATCAGCGGCAGCCTCGCCGCCTTGGCAAGTGCCATCAGCCACCGCGACTGTTCGCGCGGCGGTTTCTGCAGGCTGGCCGAGGGGTCGTGCTCGAGGGTGCTAGCGCCGCCGCTCACTCGTCGCTGCGGCTGGCGCGCGGGTCATGCGAATGCCCTTCACGCAGCTCGAACCACATTGCATTGAGGATAGCGAACGCACACGCCAGGCCCAAGCCGAGTATCCACGAGAAATACCACATGGTGGAGGCTCCTTTATCAGTAAGAGTTGGGCGTGTCGCCCACGGAATCATGGGTGACCTTGCCGCGCATCACGCGATACACCCAGGCGGTGTAGAGCGTCACGATCGGCAGGAAGATGACCACCGCGATCACCATGATCCACAGCGTCAGGTGGCTGGACGACGCGTCCCAGACGGTCAGGCCGGCTTGGGGATTGGTCGACGAGGGCATCAGGAACGGGAACAGCGAAAAGCCCACCGTCAGGATGACCCCGGTGATCGACAGCGCGGACGCCAGGAACGACAGGACGTGCGCACGAACGCTCAACAGCAGCAGCACCAGCACCGCGCCGGCCACGCCCAGCGCAGGCGCGATCCACATCAGCGGCCATTTTGCGTAGTTGGCCATCCAGGCGCCGGCCTGCACGGCCACCGTCTTGAGCATGGGGTCGGACGGGCCCTTCATGTCGACCGCGCTGGTGATGACGTGGCCGCTCAAGCCGCCCGCCACCCAGAAGCCGCCTGCGACAAACAGCGCCACCGTCAGCAACGCCAGCAGACGCCCCCAATTGCGGGCCCGGGACGAAATGGGGTCTTCCGTGCGCCAGGCCAGCAGCACCGCGCCGTGCATGGCCAGCATCACCACGCTCAGCACCCCGCACAACAGGGCGAACGGCGTGAAGAGCTGGTAGAAATGCCCCTCGTACACCATGCGCAGCGCCGAGCCCTGGAACGTGAAGGGCACGCCGAGAATGATGTTGCCGACCGCCACGCCGAACACCAGCGAGGCCACGACGCCCGAAAAGCACAGCACGCCGTCCCAGCTGTTGCGCCAGCGGGTGCCTTCCATCTTGCTGCGGTACTTGAAGCCCACGGGCCGCAGGATCAGCGCGATCAGCGCCAGCATCATCGCCAGGTAGAACCCGGAGAAGGACGCGGCGTACAGCAGCGGCCAGGCGGCGAAGATCGCGCCGCCCGCCGTGATCAGCCAGACCTGGTTGCCTTCCCACACCGGGCCCACCACGTTGATCACCACGCGGCGCTCGGCGTCGGTCTTGGCCACCACGGGCAGCAAGGCGGCCACGCCCAGGTCGAAGCCGTCCATGACGGCGAAGCCGATCAGCAAGGCGCCCAGCAGCGCCCACCAGATCACGCGCAAGGTGCCATAGTCAAAAGGAATAAGGGTATCCATCTGCTTCTCCCCCTCAGGCGCGCACGGCGGCGCGCACAGGATCGGCGGCGGCGTTGCCCGCCACCGGCCCATCGGATTTCGGACCCGCCTTGATGGCGTGCAGCATCACCTTCACGCCGATGATCAAGAGAACCGTGTACAGCACCAGGAAGATAGCCAGGCTGATCGCCAGGTCTGCAATCGTCAGCCCGGATGCGGCGTAATACGTGGGCAGCACGCCTTCGATCACCCAGGGCTGGCGGCCGTATTCGGCCACGAACCAGCCGCTTTCGATGGCGACCCAGGGCAGCGGCAGGCTCCACAGCGCCACCTTGAGCAGGCCGCGGCGGCTGTCCAGCCGGCCGCGGGACGCCAGCCAGAAGGCGACGCCAAAGAACAGGATCAGGTACATGCCCACCGCCACCATGATGCGGAACGCCCAGAACAGCGGCGCCACGTTGGGCACAGTGTCGATCGCGGCCTTCTTGATATCGGCTTCGGTGACCTTGCTCATGTCCTCCTGGTAGCGCTTGACGAGTAAGGCGTAGCCCAGGTCCGGCCAGGTCTTGTCGAAGGTCATGCGCGCATCCGTGTCCTTCGGATTGGCGCGGATCTTCTGCAAGGCCTCGTACGCGACCATGCCGTCGCGGATGCGGTTTTCGGCGCGCAGGATCAGGTCGTCGATGCCCAGCAGCGGCGTGGTCAGGGACCGCGTGCCGATGATGCCCATGACGTAGGGGATCTCGATGGCGAAGTCGTTCTTGCGCTCGGCCTGGTTGGGGATCGCGATCAGGTTGAAGGACGCGGGCGCGGGTTCGGTGTGCCACATGGACTCCATCGCCGCGATCTTCATCTTCTGGTGTTCAGTCGTGAGGTAGCCGCTTTCGTCGCCCAGCACCACGACCGACAGCGCGCCGGCCAGGCCGAAGCTGGCTGCCACCGCCATCGAACGCTTGGCCAGGTCGGTATGGCGACCCTTCAGCAGATACCAGGCGCTGATCGACATCACGAACATGGCGCCGGCGACGTAGCCGGCGCTGACCGTGTGCACGAACTTGGCTTGCGCCACCGGGTTGAAGATCACCGCCGCGAAGTCGGTCATCTCCATGCGCATGGTGTCGGGGTTGAAGATCGCGCCCACCGGGTTCTGCATCCAGCCGTTGGCGATCAGGATCCACAGCGCCGAGAAGTTCGTGCCGAACGCCACCAGCCAGGTCACCACCAGGTGGCTGACCTTGGACATGCGGTTCCAGCCGAAGAAGAACAGGCCGACGAAGGTGGCTTCCAGGAAGAAGGCCATCAACCCTTCAAGCGCCAGCGGCGCGCCGAAGATGTCGCCCACATAGTGGCTGTAGTAAGACCAGTTCATGCCGAACTGGAATTCCATCACCACGCCGGTGGCGACGCCAAGCGCGAAGTTGATGCCGAAAAGCGTGCCCCAGAACATGGTCATCCGCTTCCAGATGGGGCGGCCGGTCATGACGTACACGCTTTCCATGATGGCCAGCATGAACGACAGGCCCAGCGTGAGAGGGACGAACAGGAAGTGGTAAAGCGCGGTCGCGGCAAACTGGAATCGCGACAGATTTACGACGTCGAGATCAATCATTGGGGCGCTCCCAAGCAGTTGAGGTGCCGCGGCAACCGGCATGGTTCCCAGGCCGTCTCTCGCGCCATGTTACGGGCGTTGGATACAACTTCATAGAGGTTTCCTGAAAAATCGGGGCGCATGGGGGGATTTAGCCCTTGCCCCGCAATTTGCCGGCGAAGCCCAGCACTTTCTGCACTTGCGACCCCAGTCGCATGAGCTTTTGCACGGTCTCCGGGGGCAGGCGTTGAACCTCATCGAACCATCCGGAAGACAGTTCGATGAGCTCCAGCATTTCGGTCATGCGCTGCTGCGCGTAGGCGTCGTTGGGGCCCGAGGGCGTCTCGAGCAGGGTGTCACGCAGCAGGGTGAGGGTGGGATTGATTTCGCGTTTGCGCTTTTCTTCCATCAGGATGCGGAAGATCTCCCAGACGTCCTTGGGCGTCTCGAAGTAGTCGCGGCGGTCGCCCACTTGATGGATCAGCTTGACCAGCCGCCAGGACTGCAGTTCTTTCAACCCGAGGCTGACGTTCGACCGCGAAAAACCGAGGGTTTCGGCGATGTCGTCCGCGTTCAACGGTTCGGGGTGCAGGAACAGCAAGGCGTAGATCTGGCCGACGGTGCGGTTCACGCCCCAACGGCTGCCCATTTCGCCAAAGTGCAGCACGAAACGTTCGTTTTGAGGGGTGAGAACCATGAGTATCGGCGCCAGCAGGTCAGGACGGCGGCTTCGCTGATATACACAGTTACACCGCTTTCAGTAATTCCTGAAATTATCGAACAAACTGTGAGAAAGCGCAAACCACACTCCTGGAAGGGGTAATGGCGCAAATCCGTGTGGTTGGGCGCGGGGGCACTGGCGGGCCGGATGTGAGCGCTGCAGGCAGCCCAATACAAACAGCCACCGGCCGCGAAGCGGGTGGCTGCAATAGGGACGGCGCCCCGCAGGAGTTAAAAGGGACGGACTTTGCCCCCGGCGTCAGCCGGCCTTGACCGACACGGCGGCGGATACGCGCTTGGCCTTGGCGCGAGCGGTCGCCACGTCCTCGGCAACGGCCAGGCCCACGCCCATGCGGCGCTTGACGAAGGATTCCGGCTTGCCGAACAGGCGGATGTCGGTGCCGGACTCGGCCAGCGCTTCGGCCACGTTGTGGAACGTGACGGCGGCGGCATCCACCCCGCCGTAGATGACGCTGCTGGCGCCCGGCTGGCGCAGGGTGGTGTCCACCGGCAGGCCCAGCAGCGCGCGGGCGTGCAGTTCGAATTCGTTCTGGGCCTGGGTGATCATGGTGACCATGCCGGTGTCGTGCGGACGCGGGCTGACCTCCGAGAACCAGACCTGGTCGCCGGCCACGAAGAGCTCGACCCCGAAGATGCCCAAGCCGCCCAGGTCGGACGTGACCGCCAGGGCGATTTCCCGGGCGCGGGCCAGCGCGGCGGGCGACATGGGGTGCGGCTGCCAGCTTTCGACGTAGTCGCCGTCGACCTGCTTGTGGCCGATGGGCTCGCAGTAGCGGGTCTCGATCTTGCCGTCGGCGCCACGGGCGCGCACGGTCAGAAGCGTGATTTCGTAGTCGAAGCGGATGAAGCCTTCGACGATGGCGCGGCCCCCTCCAACCCGGCCGCCTTCCTGGGCGTAGCGCCAGGATTGCGCCACGTCATCGGCGCTTTTGATCACGGATTGGCCCTTGCCCGACGAAGACATGACCGGCTTGATGACGCACGGGTAGCCGATGCCGCCGTCGATGGCGGCGCGCAGTTCCGCTTCGGTATCGACAAACTTGTAGGGCGAGGTCGGCAGGCCCAGGGTTTCGGCCGCCAGGCGGCGGATGCCCTCGCGGTTCATGGTCAGCTGGGCGGCGCGCGCGGTCGGGGTGACGCGCGCCACGCCGGCCGCTTCCAGCTCCACCAGCAAACTGGTGGCAATGGCCTCGATTTCGGGGACAATAACGTGCGGCCGTTCCTGTTCGATGATCTTCTTCAGGGCGTCCGCGTCGGTCATCGAGACCACGTGCGCCCGATGCGCCACCTGATGGCCGGGCGCGTCGGCGTACCGGTCCACCGCAATGACTTCCACGCCCAGCCTCTGCAGGGCAATGATGACCTCTTTGCCCAATTCGCCGGATCCGAGCAGCATGACTCGGGTGGCCAGGGGGGACAGGGGCGTGCCAAGGACGGGGCTGGAAATGCTGGACATGGAGCGGGCCTGGATAGAAGGATTGAAAGCCGTTGAAAACAGCCGCCAGGATGCCATACGCCCCTGCCGGGGGCAAACCCGCATACTGATATTAAAATCCCCGCATGACTGATCATCCCACCACATCGTCCGATACCGCGCTGGCATCTGCGCGCAGAACGCTGCAAATCGAAAGTCAGGGTCTGCTGGACCTGTCCGCGCGGCTGGACGACACCTTTACGCAGGTCGTCGCCCTGCTGCTGGCGTGCCGCGGCCGCGTGGTCGTCACCGGCATCGGCAAGACCGGCCATATCGCCCGCAAGATCGCGGCGACGTTCGCCTCGACCGGCACGCCCGCCTTCTTCGTGCATGCCGCCGAGGCCGTCCATGGCGACCTGGGGATGATCACGCGGGATGACGTCGTCATCGCCGTCTCGTATTCGGGCGCCGGGCAGGAACTCCTGACCATCCTGCCCGTGGCGCGCCGCATGGGCGCCAAGCTGGTGGCGATCACCGGCAACCCCCAATCTGAACTGGCCCGGCTGGCCGACGTGCACCTGGACGGCAGCGTGGCCCAGGAGGCCTGCCCGCTGAACCTGGCGCCTACCGCCAGCACCACGGCAGCGCTGGCCCTGGGCGACGCCCTGGCGGTCGCCTGCCTGGAAGCCCGCGGCTTCGGCCCGCAGGATTTCGCAAGGTCGCATCCGGGCGGCGCCCTGGGCCGCCGCCTGCTCACCCACGTGCGTGACGTGATGCGGCACGGCGATGCCCTGCCGATCGTGCTGGCCGGCACCCCGGTATCCCAGGCGCTGGAAGTCATGTCCGCCAAGGGCATGGGCATGACCGTCGTGACCGACGCGCAGCACCGTCCTCTGGGCATCTTCACCGACGGCGACTTGCGCCGCCTGATCGCCCGGCACGGCGATATCCGCAGTCTGACCGTGGAGGCGGGCATGACCCGCTCGCCACGCAGCATCAACCCCGACGCGCTCGCCGTCGAGGCCGCCCAGCAGATGGACGAACAACGGCTCAACCATATGCTGGTGCTGGACAATGACGGCGCGCTGCTCGGCGCCTTGCACATGCACGATCTGATGGCCGCTAAAGTGGTATGACTATGAATCTTCCTGCTTCCGTGACTCACCCGGCCGAAGCGCTGGTCCTTGCCCGTATTCCCGCCACCGTGCGCGACCGCGCCGCGGCCGTCCGCCTGATGGTGTTCGACGTCGACGGCGTGCTGACCGACGGCAGCCTTTACTATGGCGAAAGCGGCGAACTGCAGAAGCGCTTCAACGCCCTGGACGGCCATGGCTTGCGCCTGCTGATGGAAGGCGGGCTGACGGTGGCGCTGATGACCGGCCGCTCGGGCCCCATCGTGGCGCGCCGCGCCGCCGAACTGGGCATTGCGGAAGTCACGCAAGGCGTGCGCGACAAAGGTGCCGCGCTGACAGAACTTGCACAGCGCCTGGGTGTCCAACTGAACCAGACCGGCTATATGGGCGATGACATCATCGACCTGCCGGCCATGCAGCGCGCCGGCTTCGCCGCCAGCGTGCCCAACGCCCCCGGCTATGTCAGCCAGGCGGCGCATTGGGTCTCGACGCAATCCGGCGGCAGCGGCGCGGTGCGCGAATGCTGCGACCTGCTGCTGGCTTCTCAGGGGCGCCTGGGCGCGTTCCTGGCAGCGCCGGGCCTGCTTGGCCCGGGCGCCATCCAATGACCCTCTTGAACACGCATACGCCTTTGCGGCGAACCTGATGAAAGAACGTTTCCCCTCACTGATCGCGCTGTTCCTCCTGCTGGTGCTGGTCACCAGTTCGTGGTGGGCGGCCGATTACGCGCAGCGCGCGATCCAGGTGGACCCGCCGCGGCGTCTCACGCACGAGATGGACGCGTGGTCGCGCAATTTCGTGATGCTGCGCACCGATCCGTCGGGGCGTCCCATCAACCGGCTGGAAGGCGAATACGCCGAGCACTTCCCCGACGATGACTCGTACCACATCACCGCGCCCCGCGCGGTGGGCCAGCGCGAAGCCAACCCGATCACCGTGGGCGTCTCCAAGACCGCGGTGATGGAGCAAGGCGGCAAGCGCATCGTCATGAACGGCGACGCCCACGTGCATCGCCAGCCCGACGCCAACAACGACATGCTGGACGTGCGCAGCCAGCAGTTGATTATCCTGCCCGATGATGACGTGGTCTTTACCGACCTGCCCGCCGAAGTGATCAAGGGCCGCTCGCGCATGAACGGCAAGGGCATGCACTACAACAACAAAACACGCCAATTGCAGGTATCCGCGTCGACGGACGTTGAAATTGCCGGTTCCGAAGGCAAGCAACAGCGCCGGACCGAGATACCCGCCAACAACTCTGACCAGAAGAAACCATGACCGACCTCCGGATTCTCCTTGCCCCGACGACCCGCCTGATTGGCGCCGTCCTGCTGACGGCGTCGGTGCTTGCGCCGGTGCACGCGCAGGACGCGGCCGCCAAGCCAGCGGCCGGCGCCAGCAAGGCGGCGACCCCCGCCGAAGAGCCCAGCACGCTGATCCTGTCGGACACCCTGCACTACGACGACGTGAAGAAGCAAAGCGTCTTCACGGGCAACGTCAACATGACGCGCGGCCTGATGACCCTGACCTCCGACACGCTGGAAATGCACGAGGACGCCCAGGGCGGCCAATACGGCACGGCCACCGCCAACAAGGGCAAGGTCGTGACCATCCGCCAAGAGCGCCCCGAGACGTTCGAACTGATCGAAGGCAAAGGCCTGCGCGCCGAATACGACGGCACCAAGAGCACCTTCGACCTGATCGGCCAGGCCGTCGTCATCCGCTACGTCTGTGGAAAACCGTTCGACACGATTCGCGGCGAACGGGTACGCTACAACGAGAAAACCGGCACGTACGAAGCCCAGGGCGGCCCCAATTCGGCCGCAGCCGGCGGCCGGGTCCGCTCGGTTGCCGAACCGCGCGCCAAGTCGGACGCGGCAGTCGCCGAATGCCGCAAGCAGCAAGCCGCCAAGAAAGGGCGCTGAGCCGCCCCCCATGCAACACCACTCGCAGCCACGATGAACCAACCTTCTGTGCCGACCCCCGTGACCTCCTCCCCCTCGGGGGTCAAGCAGGGCAGCCTGCGCGCAACCGGTTTGCGCAAGACCTATAACGGCCGGACCGTGGTGCAGGACGTCTCCCTGTCCGTGGTCAGCGGCGAAGTCGTCGGCCTGCTGGGCCCCAACGGCGCGGGCAAGACGACCAGCTTCTACATGATCGTGGGCCTGGTGCCCGCGGACGCCGGCCGCATCGAAATCGACGGCTCGGTCATTACGGCGATGCCGATCCACAAGCGCGCGCGCATGGGCCTGTCGTACCTGCCCCAGGACGCCTCCGTGTTCCGCCGCCTGACGGTGGAACAGAACATCCGCGCCGTGCTGGAATTGCAGGTCGGCGAGGATGGCCGCCCGCTGTCCACACCCAAGATCAACGAGCAGATGGAGTCGTTGCTGGAAGAACTCCAGATCGGCCACATCCGCAGCAATGCCGCGATCTCGCTGTCGGGCGGCGAACGCCGCCGCGTGGAAATCGCGCGCGCGCTGGCCACCGGCCCGCGCTTCATCCTGCTGGACGAGCCGTTTGCCGGCGTGGACCCCATCGCCGTCATCGAAATCCAGCGCATCGTCCGGTTCCTGAAGGGCCGCGGCATCGGCGTGCTGATCACCGACCACAACGTGCGCGAAACGCTGGGCATCTGCGACCGCGCCTACATCATCAGCGAGGGCAAAGTGCTGACCGACGGCCACCCCGATGAAATCGTGGGCGATCCGGCCGTGCGCCGCGTCTATTTGGGCGAGCACTTCCGCATGTAACAGGCACCTGGGGAAGACCCCTAGCCCCCTCTCGGGCAAGGGGCGATACGCCCCAGGCACTCCGCCATAAAAATGCCATGTTCTTGCGCTAGGTCAGCTTGTTTTATCGGCCCGAGTCTATACACTAGTACTTAACGAAGCCACCCAATCAAGGAGAACGCCTAACGACCTCACCGCGCATTTTGCGCACCCATTTTTCTCTTTTAGAAGGAGAGCACACTATGAACCTGAGCATCTGCGGTCGTCACCTCGACGTCACCCCGGCAATCCGGGAATATGTCATGAACAAATTGGCGCGAGTGCTGCGGCATTTCGATCACGTCATCGATACCCAGGTCATGCTCTCAGTAGAGCCCCTGCGGCATAGAGCCGAAATCACCATGCGTCTAAGCGGTAAGGACATTCATTGTGAAGCAACCGATGAAAACCTCTATGCAGCCATAGACCTTCTTGCTGACAAAGTCGACCGTCAGGTCATCAAGCACAAGGACAAGGTACGAAGTCACTCAGCGGAGTCCGTGAAGCGGCAAGCGGCGAGCCTCTCGCCACCCCAGCAGTAATGCGCTTCATGACCACTCGCCCTGGGCGATCAAGCTAAACAGCGATTGTAAAAATCCTGCCTAAGTCCCGGTGTCCCGCTAGACGTCCGTCCAGCCGGGGCATCGGCAAACTCCCCCGCGCTACCCCCCTCCTACGTCACTCCCCCACCAAGTTTTGTCCCTGAATTCGCGGAGCTTCCGGCGAATCGCCTGCGCGTTGTCGTTTTCTGGCTTTTCGCGCCAAAACGGGCATTTGAGGGCCGCTTTTGCGCTGGAATGCCCACAATCCGGCGTGATCAGTCTATGCTGTCGCTCTTGCCGTGCCGTCCTCCGCCCTCCTGATGGGCGGGGCGCGAGGCCAATTTATTGCACTGCGTCATATAACCATATAATGATCCGATGAATCATTTGTCGCGCATCCTACCCGCCGGCAACGTCGTGCTCGATATGCTCGCAACGAGCAAGAAACGGGCGTTCGAACAAGCTGGCCTTCTTTTTGAAAACAACCATGGCTTGGCACGCGCGCTCGTGTTCGACAGCCTGTTTGCCCGGGAACGTCTTGGCTCCACTGCCCTTGGGCAGGGCGTAGCCGTTCCCCACGGCCGCGTGAAGGGCTTGGAGCAGGCGCTGGCGGCATTCATCCGCCTGGCGCAGCCCATCACCTTCGACGCGCCCGACGGGCAACCGGTGTCGATGCTGCTCTGCCTGCTGGTGCCGGAAACGGCCACCCAGCAGCACCTGGACATCCTGGCTGAACTCGCTCAACTCATGTCCAACAAGGCATTGCGCGAGGCCCTGGCCACGGAGGCCGACCCGGCCATCGTCCACAAGATGCTCACGACCGGCCAACTCTGACCCCTCCGCGGAAACGCTGCCATGCTCACGGTGCAGGAACTCGTCGACGACAACGCCGACAAAATCCCCTTCAACTGGATCTCGGGCCAAGGCGCCGCTGACCGCGCGATTCCCGATGACGGCATGGCGGCGGCCGACCTCGTCGGCCACTTGAACCTGATCCACCCGTCGCGCATCCAGGTGTTCGGGCAGGAAGAACTGGCGTACTACACGCGGTTCGACCTGCGCCGCCGCATGCACCACATGGACGAGCTGCTGATCGGCGGCGTGCCCGCCATCCTGCTGGCCGACGGCCTGACGCCGCCGCAAGACCTCGTCGACCAATGCGACCAGCACCAGGTGCCGCTCCTGTCCACTCCGGTGGCAGCGGCCCAACTGATCGACCTGCTGCGCATCTACCTGGGCAAGAAGCTTGCGCCCACGACCACCGTGCACGGCGTCTTCCTGGACGTGCTGGGCCTGGGCGTGCTGATCACCGGCGAATCCGGCCTGGGCAAAAGCGAATTGGCGCTGGAACTGATTTCGCGCGGGCACGGCTTGGTGGCCGACGATGCCGTGGAGTTCTCGCGCACCGCGCCCAACATGATTGAAGGCCACTGCCCGCAGCTGCTGCAGAACCTGCTGGAAGTGCGCGGCCTGGGCCTGCTGGACATCCGCACCATCTTCGGCGAGACCTCGGTGCGCCGGAAGATGCGGCTGAAGCTGATCGTGCATCTGGTGCGCGCCACCGCGCAAGACAAGTTCGAACGCCTTCCCCTGCAGGACATCACGCAAGACATGCTCGGCCTGCCCGTGCGCAAGGTGATGCTGCAAGTGGCCGCCGGCCGCAATTTGGCGGTGCTGGTCGAAGCCGCCGTGCGCAACACGATACTCAAGCTGCGCGGCATCGATACGCTGGGCGAGTTCATGGAACGCCAGGCCATGGCGATCCTGCAAAGCAGCAAATGAACGCGCGTCGCCACGCGGCACCGTGAGCCTGTACGAAACCCTGGCCGCCGAGATCGCCAAATCGATCCGCGACGGCGTGATGCGCGTCGGCGACAAGCTGCCGTCGGTGCGCGACGCCTGCGCCGCGCGCGGCGTCAGCCCCTCCACCGTATTCCAGGCGTACTACCTGCTGGAGGCGCGCGGCCTGATCCGCGCCCAGCCGCGATCGGGCTACTACGTCCACGCCCCCGCGGAATCCCTGCCCCCTGAGCCGGGCGCGTCGTGCCCTGGCGGCGACTCCACTGAGCTTGCGATCAGTGAACGCATCTTCGACATCCTGGGTTCCGTGCGCAACCGCGACGTGACGCCACTGGGCTCCGCCTTCCCCTCGCCCCTGCTGTTTCCGCTGCCGCGGCTGGCGCAAGCGATGGCCGTGCACCTGAAACGCCACAACCCGCTGGATACCGTCGAAGACCTGAGCCCCGGCAATCCCGGCCTGCGGCGCCAGATCGCGTTGCGCTACCTGATCGGGGGCATCAATGTGCCCGCCAGCGACATCGTCGTGACCAACGGCGCGCTGGAGGCCTTGAACCTGTGCCTGCAGGCGGTCACGCAGCCGGGCGACACCGTGATCGTCGAGGCGCCCACGTTCTACGGCGCCTTGCAGGCGCTGGAACGGCTGGGGCTCAAGGCGCTGGAAGTGCCGACCCACCCCCGCACCGGCATCGACCTGGACGCGATGGACGCCGCCATCCAGCGGCATGCGCCCAAAGCGTGCTGGCTGATGACGCAATTCCAGAACCCGCTGGGCAGCCTGATGCCCGACGACAAGAAACGGCAACTGGTCGAATTGCTGGCGCGCCACGACATCCCGCTGATCGAAGACGACGTCTACGGCGAACTGTATTTCGGCGCCGCGCGACCCGTGCCCGCCAAGGCCTACGACAAGCAGGGGCTGGTGCTGCACTGCTCGTCGTTCTCGAAGTGCCTGGCGCCCGGCTACCGCATCGGCTGGGCAAGTGCCGGCCGCTACGCGCAACGCGTCCAGCGCCTGAAGCTGACATCCACCCTGTCCGCGTCCGGCCCCGCGCAAGGCGCGATCGCCGAGTACCTGGAACAAGGCGGCTACGACCGCCACCTGCGTCGCCTGCGCGAAACGCTGCAAACGCAGCAGGAACGCATGGCCGACGCGATTGCGCGCGAGTTTCCGGCCGGCACGCGCGTCACGCGTCCGCAAGGGGGATTCTTCCTGTGGTTGGAACTGCCCGCCGCGGTGGACGCGCTGGCCCTGCACCGCGACGCGCTGGCGCGCGGCATCAGCGTGGCGCCGGGCCCGATATTTTCCGCAAGCGGCCAGTTCGCCAGCGCCTTGCGCCTGAACTACGGCCATCCCTGGGACGCCGCCCACGACACCGCTATCCAGGTGCTGGGCGAACTGGCGCGGCAAGCCTGCGCGCGCGCCGCCCGGTCGGGCTAGCCCGGCGTCAGTTCAACGTCGATGCCGCCCGCGCCCGCTTGACCTCCAACGCGGTGACGCCACCGGCCTCGTTGCCCCAGCTATTGCGCAAGTAGGACACCAGCATGGCGATATCGTTGTCGTTCAGGACCTGCCCGAACGGCGGCATGCCGTGCGGCCGCGGATTGGCGGCGGTTGCTGGCGCATAGCCGCCGTCGAGCACCATGCGTATCACGTTGACCGGCGACGGCGCCGTGACCGTGGGGTTGCCCGCCAGCGCCGGCCAGGCGGTGCCGCTGCCCTCGCCCTTGGCCTGATGGCATTGCGCGCATTGCTGTTCGTAGATCTTGCTGCCCAGCTCCATCGCGGCTGGCGCCGCCGCCACCTTCTGCCGCTGCGTGGAGGCCAGCGTGGCCGGCAACGACTTGATGTAGACGCCGATCGCCAGCGCGTCGTCGTCGGTCAGGTGCTGCGTGCTGCCCAGCACCACTTCGGCCATCGGGCCGCTGGCGCTGGAGTGCGCCGAAATGCCGGTCTTGAGCAAGGCCGCGATATCGGCCGCCGTCCAGCGGCCCATGCCCGTCTGCATGTCGTTGGTAAGCGGCGGCGCATACCAGTCCAGTACCGGAATGACGCCACCCGTCAGCGACTCCGACGAGCGCGTCGCGCCCAGGCTGTTGCGCGGGGTGTGGCAGGCGGCGCAATGCCCCAGGCCTTCCACCAGGTAGCGCCCGCGGTTCCATTGCACCGACTGGCCCGCATCGGGCTCTTGCACGCCCGGCTTGAAATACAGCGCGCGCCACGCGGCCAGCAAGGCGCGCTGGTCGTAGGGGAAGTCAAGTTCGGGCGGGCGGTTGGGCTGGCTGACGGGCGCCACGCTGCGCAGGTAGGCATAGAGCGCGTCGGCATCGGCGCGCGTGACGCGCGTGTATTCGGTGTACGGGAAGGCCGGATACAGCAACGTGCCGTCTTTGGACTTGCCGTTATGCAGCGCCTGCCAGAAGTCGTCGGCGGTCCAGGTGCCGATGCCCGTCTTGTCGTCGGGCGTGATATTCGGCCCGTACACCGTGCCGAACGGCGTCGGGATGGGCGTGCCGCCGGCCAGCGCCTTGCCGCCCCGGCTGGTGTGGCAGGCCATGCAGTTGCCCGCCAGCGCCAGGTAGCGCCCGCGCTCGATCAGCGTGGAGGCGTCGGCCGAGACCGCGGCTGGCCCGGTGCTGGTGTCATCGCGCGTGCCCAGCCAATACAGGCCGCCCGCGGTGACGGCCGCCGCCAGCAACACCACACCCAGGATTTTCTTCAGCAGTTTCATTGGGGCCCCCTATCAGCGTTGCGCCTGGCTGCCGCATTCGGCGGGCAGGCGTAGCGATCCGGCGGCCTCGGGCGCATAGGGCTCGACGACCGGTTGCGACGACAGCCACGCCGCCAGGGCGCCGATGTCGGTGGGGGTGAGTTTGTCGGCGATGTCCGCCATGCAGTCGGGCGCGGCAGCGCGGCGCAGGCCGTTCTTCCAGCTGCCGATCTGCGAGCCGATGTAGTCGCGGGGCAAGCCGAGCAAGCCCGGGATGGCCGGCATCAGGCCGCTGAGGGCTGCGCCATGACAGGACGCACAGGCAGGCAGGCCGCGGGCCGCGTCGCCGTGCAAGGCCAGCGTGCGACCGGCTTCCATCGTGGCGCTGGAGACCGGCGCGCGCGTGGGCGCCGGATACGGCACGTGCTGTTCGGAGAAATACGCGGCCATCTCGCGCAGGTAGTCGTCAGGCAGGCCCGCCAGCAGATGCGCCATGGGGCGGTACTGGCGCCGGTCGTCGCGGAAATTCAGGAGTTGGTGATACAGGTATTCCTGCGGCTTGCCGGCTAGGCGCGGGTAGTAGCCGTCAGTGCCGGCCCGGCCCTGCGCCCCATGACAGGCCGTACAGGCCGCCACCCGGGCTGCCATGGTGTCGGGGCGCAACGTGTCTTGGGACGCCGGCTGCGCCAGCGCGGACGTTGTCATAAAGGCAACAACGGCCGTGGCCATCACGCGGAAAATCGCCCCAAACCGCGGCAGTGAAACACTACGAAAGGAAATGAGGGCTAACATCTAGGTCGAATTCCAATCCCCCGAAGCGCATGACGGCGGGGCGCGTAAGTGAATCGATCAAAGTATCCGGCCCCAAGCTTACGCCAGGGCAGTCGAAACGGTACAGGCGCAGATTCCCAGTTTACGGCCATATCAGATGCCATCCCGCCGGCATCGTCCTGGAAAAAGCGTGCCACAATCATGTCCATGTTGAAAGTCGTCCTTGTCACCGGCATCTCAGGCTCAGGCAAATCCGTTGCGCTGCGCATGCTCGAGGATGCGAGCTACACCTGCGTCGACAACCTGCCGGTCCGCTTCCTGACCGAGTTCATCGCCAACGCGCGCGACGACGGCCTGGAGCGCGTCGCCGTCGCCATCGACGTCCGGTCTCCGGGTGAATTGGCGGAACTGCCCGACGTGGTCACGGCCCTGCGCGCCATGGGCACCAGCCTGCGCGTGGTCTTCCTGGACGCCAACACTGCCACGCTGGTGCAGCGCTACTCCGAATCCCGCCGCCGCCATCCGCTGACCGACCGCCTGCAGCGCGGCGGCACCCCGCCGTCGCTGACCGATTGCATCGCGCTGGAGCGCGAACTGCTGGCGCCGCTGCGCGAGCAAGAGCATGTGATCGACACCTCGGACCTGACGCCCGGCCAATTGCGCGCCTGGGTCCGCGACCTGATCCAGGCCGACCGCGCGCCGCTGGTGCTGACGTTCGAATCCTTCGCCTACAAGCGCGGTGTGCCCGGCGACGCCGATCTGGTGTTTGACGTGCGCTGCCTGCCCAACCCGCACTACGACCGCAACCTGCGTCCGCTGACCGGCCGCGACGAGCCCGTGGCCACCTGGCTGGCCGGGTACGAGCAGGTCGGGCAGATGATCGACGACATCGCCGGCTTCCTGAACCGCTGGCTGCCGCAATACACCCAAGACACCCGCAACTACCTCACCGTGGCGATCGGCTGCACTGGTGGCCAGCACCGCTCGGTCTATGTGGTCGAACAGCTGGCGCTGCGCTTTGCCGACCACGATCCCCTGCTGGTGCGCCACCGCAACCAATTGCCCGTCGAATCCGCATGACCCTGTCCCGCCCGCTCCACCTGATCCTGATGCTGTTGCTGGCCATTGCCGTGGCCGGATGCTCTTCCACCGGTGGGCGCAAAAAGGGCGGCGGGTATTACAAGGACGACGGCCCGGACGCCAATCCCCCGTCCAACCTGGACCAGGTGCCCGACGCGGTGCCGCGCATCGAACCCTACGCCAGCGGCGCCAACCGGCCATACGTGGTGTTCGGCCAGCGCTATGTGCCCGACACCAGCGGCCAGCCGTACAAGCAGCGCGGCATCGCGTCCTGGTACGGCAAGAAGTTCCACGGCAATTCCACGTCCATCGGCGAGTCCTACGACATGTACGCCATGACGGCCGCCCACACGACGCTGCCGATCCCCAGCTATGCGCGCGTCACGAGCCTGGTCAACGGCAAGACGATCGTCGTGCGCGTGAACGACCGCGGGCCGTTCCATAGCGACCGGATCATGGATCTGTCGTATGTCGCCGCGTACAAGCTGGGCATCATCGGGCCGGGCAGCGGTCAGGTGGTGGTAGAGAGCATTCCCCAGGAAGAGATCCGGCGCCTGGCCTCGCAAGGCGCGCCGGCCGCGCCGGAACCCGCGTCGGCCACGGGCTCGATGCCGGTGATGGCGCCGGTGGCCGCCACGCCCGTCGCGCTGACGGCCGAGCCGCTGCCGGGCCCCGCGCCGGGCTCCGCGCCCGTGCGCCAGGCCCCGTCGGGCGGCGCCGGCACGGTCTATCTGCAAGTGGGCGCGTTCAGCCAACCGGCCAACGCGCAGTCGCTCGTCGCCCGCATCAATTCGCAATTGGGCGCGGCGGGCGCGCCGCCCGCCCAGGTGGAGCAATCCAACAACCTGTACCGCGTCAGGATTGGACCCTACCCCGATCGGCAGAGCGCCATGAACGCCGTGCAGCTGGTCTCGGACCGTATCGGCATCCTGCCGAGCATCGCCACGCAATAAGCGAGGGGTCCGCCGGCGTCGGCCTATAGGCCTACCAGGGCAATTCGGCCTGCCCGTCGCAGACGCGGCGCGCACGCGCGTTGCGGCTGACGTACCGGTTGCCTTCGTGCGCCAGCAGCGCCTGCTTGCGCGGCAACCCGCCGCCGAATCCGGTCAGCGACGTGTCGGCCCCGATCACGCGGTGGCAGGGGATGATGATGATGATCGGATTGCGGCCGACCGCGCCGCCGACCGCCTGGGCGCCCTTGGGCCGCCCCACGGTGCGCGCCAGATCGCCATAGCTGGCGAGCTTGCCGAAATCCAGTGCGCACAGCGCGTGCCAGACCTTGTGCTGGAACGTCGTGCCGATCGGGTCGAGCGCCACGTCGAACCCTTGGCGCTTGCCGGCGAACCATTCTTCCAGCTCGCGCCGGGCCTGCTCCAGGATGGGATCGGTTTCCGTATGCGTCCAGCCTTCAGCCGAGGGCAGCAATTCCTGATCGGTGAACCACGCGCCGCGCAGGCCCTTGGGGCTGGCCACCAGGCGCAGCTCGCCCAGCGGCGTGGCCATGTCACGGTAAGCGATCGGTTCGAGGGGATCGGCGGGCTTGTTCGCCACGACCGTTGAATACACCATGCCTTACTCCGACGACTTCTTGCGGGCCAGCGCCCGGTTGTACAACACGTCGCGGGCCACGCCCGTGACCTTGGCGGCCACGCGGGCGGCGTCGCGCACGGACATCGATTCCAGCAACGCGTCCAGCAGCACGTCGGTGCGCGGGTCGGCTTCCTCGTCGATGTCTTGACCGGCCTGGGCGTGCGCGATCAGCACGAATTCGCCTTGTTCGCGGTGCGAGTCGGCCGCCAGCCAGGCCGCGGCGTCGCCCAGCGTAAGGGTGGCGATCTCTTCAAACCGTTTGGTGAGCTCGCGCGCCACGGTCAGTTGGCGGTCGGGGCCGCAGACTTCCAGCAGGTCGGCCAGGGTGGCGGCCAGCCGGTGCGGCGATTCGAACATGACGACAGGCGCAGGCAGGGCGCACCATGAGCGCAGCCAGCGCTGGCGGGCCACGGCCTTGGGCGGCGGAAAGCCCGCAAATGCGTAGGCCGGATTTTCGTCGGTAGTGACGCCGCTACCCATCAAGGCCGCGATCACTGCACTGGGGCCCGGCACCGGCACGACGGTGAAACCGGCCTCGCGCACGGCGCGCACCACGCGGGCGCCCGGATCGCTGACGGCGGGCGCGCCCGCATCCGACACCAGCGCCACGCGCTGGCCCTGGGCCAGGCGTTCACAGATGGCCTGAGCGGCGGCGGCCTCGTTGTGGCGGTGGGCCGCCATCAGCGGCGTGCTGACGCCCCAGGCGTCCAGCAAGGTACGGCTGGCGCGCGTGTCTTCGGCCGCGATCACATCGGCGCGTTGCAGGGCATGCCAGGCCCGCAGCCCCAAGTCGCCCAGATTGCCGATCGGCGTGGCTACCACGTACAAGGTCGACGCGGGCCAATGCTGCCCGGCCACGCGTTCGGCAACGCGGCTCCAGGCATCGCCGGCAGGCGGGGGTGAGACATTTTGATTCATTGCAGCCTACTGACTCGGAAAACCATGTCAGTGTAGCCGCCAATGCTCGCCTATTTCGGAAGCCCCCCCCATGACGGACGACACCCTGCGCCTGGCCTGTGAACTGGCGCTGGCGGCCCGCCGACGCGCGGACAAGCGCCGCCGCCGCGCCCGGCAGCGCGCTGCTGCCGACGACGCGCCCCCTCGCCGCTCGCCCATGCAACGCCGCGGCGACCAGCACGAAGACGCCGCGCTGCGCCTGTTGCAGGCCGAGGGCCTGGTGCTGCTGGCGCGCAACCTGACGACGCGGGCGGGCGAGATCGACCTGGTCATGCGTGACGGCGACACGCTGGTCTTCGTCGAAGTCCGGGCCCGGGGACCCACGCGCTTTGGCGGCGCCGCGGCCAGCATCGGCCGCGACAAGCAGGCCCGGCTGGCCCGCGCCGCGGCGCAATGGCTGCCGGAACTGGCCCGGCGCCACTGGCACGGGAGGCCGCCACCGGCGCGCTTTGACGCCGTGGTGTTCGACGCCGGCCAGCCGCAATGGCTGCGCGGCGCGTTCCTGCTGCCCTGATCCCGATTGCCGCGTGGCGCCTTCCGTCACCGGCCCGGCGCCTCCGTAACGCCCTGCCGCAACGTCGTTACGCATCGACAGAACAGCGCGACCGCCCCGTGAGATAATCGCTCCCATGGATATGACCTCTCGTATGACGTCGCACTTTCGCGACGCCATGGCTGCGTGCGAACAAAGTATGAACGTCCTGGCCGAACCGCTGGCAGTGGCGGTGGACGTGCTATTCGGCGCCCTGGCGAACAACGGCAAGATTCTGGCTTGCGGCAACGGCGGATCCGCTGCGGACGCACAGCATTTCATCGCCGAACTGGTAGGCCGCTTTGAACGCGAACGCCTGCCGCTGGCGGGCATCGCGCTCAATACGGACACCGCGATCCTCACCGCCGTCGGCAACGACTACGGCTTCGACGAAATCTACGAGCGCCAGGTCAACGCCTTTGGCCAGGCCGGCGACGTCCTGGTGGCGATCTCCACCAGCGGCAATTCCCCCAACGTGGTCCGCGCCATGGAAGCCGCCAGTGCGCGCGAAATGCACGTGCTGGCCCTGACGGGCAAGGGCGGCGGCGTCATGGGGGAACTCATTACGCCCATGGACGTCCATCTATGTGTTCCCAGCGATCGCACGATGCGGATCCAGGAAGTCCATATTCTGCTGCTGCACGCACTGTGCGACGGTATCGACGCTCTTCTGCTTGGAGACACCGAATGATTTCTGACGTCAGAACCGCAGTCCGCCCCCTGATGCTCGCGGCCGCGCTGTCCACCGCGGTGCTCTCGCTCGCGGCCTGCGCCCCGCTGATCGTGGGCGGCGCCGCCGCCACCACGGCGGTCGTGGTCACGGACCGCCGCACGTCAGGCATCCAGCTTGAAGACCAGAACATGGCCTTCAAGGCGCAAAGCCAGATCTCGCAGAAATTGGGTGATACCGCGCGGGTCAACGCCATGGCCTATGGCGGCCACCTGCTGCTGACGGGCGACGTCCCCACCGAGGAAGCCAAATCCCAGGCAACCGCCATCGCGCAAGGCGTCGAGAACGTCAAACAAGTGATCAACCAGCTGAATGTGGGCCCGATCGCCTCGTTCGGCACCCGCTCGAACGACACCTGGCTGACCTCCAAGGTGAAGACTGCGCTGATCAACACCAAGTACGTGCCGTCCGGCACCATCGCGCTGACGACCGACCACAGCGTCGTCTACCTGATGGGCAAGGTCACGCAGGCCGAGGGTGAGTATGCCGCCAACGCCACTGCGGACGTGGGTGGCGTGGCCAAGGTGGTTAAACTGTTCGAGACCATCAGCCGCGAAGAAGCGATCCGGCTGTCCAACAGCAGCACCCGAGACGCCTCCACCGAAACCAAAGCGCCCATTCAAAGCGGCGCCGGCGCAGCACCCAGCGATAACAACGCGGCCGGCACGAGCAATGGCGTTGAAGCGATGCCCATCAAATGAAAAAAGCCATCGTAGCCCTGGCCGTGCTGGTCGCGGTCGGCATCGGCGCCTGGTTCGTCTGGCGCCCCGCCCAGACGGCGCCCGACGTCACGTTCACCACGCTGGAAGGCAAGACCTTCTCGATGCAGGACCTGCGCGGCAAGGTCGTCCTGGTCAAATTCTGGGCAACCAGCTGTGTGACCTGCGTGAAGCAGATGCCGGAAACCATTGCCGCCTATAAAGAGTATGCCGCCAAGGGCTACGAGGCCGTGGCGGTCGCCATGGATTACGATCCGCCCAACTTCGTGCTGAACTTCGCCGAACAGCGCAAGCTGCCCTTCCCCGTGGCGCTGGACACCAAGGGCGACATCGCGCGCGCCTTCGGCGACATCCGCCTGACGCCCACGGCGTTCCTGATCGACAAACAGGGACACATCATCAAGCGCTATCTGGGCGAATACGATGTGGCCGAATTCCACGCCACCGTGGAAAAGGCGCTGGCGGCAGGCTAAGGCCCGCAGCCTCTGCCGCCTAAGAAGACCGCCCTTTGGGCGGTTTTTTTTGCCTGGCCGAAGGCATTGCCCTGCCGCCTGGCTGCCACCGTCCAAAGAAAAACCGCCCGGCAGGCGGGCGGTTCTTGCGGTAGAGCGCGGTGAACGGGCTTAGAAAGCCGGGACCACGGCGCCCTTGTACTTTTCCTGGATGAATTTCTTCACTTCGGGGGTATGCAGGGCATCGACCAGCTTCTTGATGCCGGGCGCATCCTTGTTGTCCGTGCGGGTCACCAGGATGTTGGCGTAGGGCGAATCGGCGCCTTCGATGAACAGCGCGTCCTTGGTCGGCACGAGACCGGCTTCCAGCGCGTAGTTGGTGTTGATGAGCGCCAGGTCGACGTCATCCAGCGAACGCGGCAGCATCGCGGCTTCGAGCTCGCGGAATTTCAGCTTCTTGGGGTTCTCGACCACATCGGCGGCAGTCGCCAGGATGTTGGACGGGTCCTTCAGCTTGATCACGCCCTGCTTTTGCAGCAGCGCCAACGCGCGGCCGCCGTTGGACGGGTCGTTCGGGATGGCGACGGTGGCGCCGTCCTTGAGTTCGGCCAGGCTCTTGATCTTCTTGGAGTAGCCGCCGAAGGGCTCGACGTGGACCAGCGCCACGGGCACCAACGTGGCCTTGCGGTCCTTGTTGAACGAATCCAGGTAGGGCTTGTGCTGGAAGAAGTTGGCGTCCAGCTGCTTGTCGACCAGTTGCAGGTTGGGCTGCACATAATCGCTGAACACCTTGATGTCGAGCTCGACGCCCTGCTTGGCCAACTGCGGTTTCACCACTTCCAGGATCTCGGCATGCGGCACCTGGGTCGCGCCCACCACCACTTTTTCAGCATGAGCGGCATTGGCCGCCACCAGGAAAGCCGATGCCGCGAGGGCAGCGCGGACGAAGTTCAAACGCATGTGTTGCCTCTTATAGGGATAAAAATGGGGGCCGATGTCCACCCGGATGCGGATTCGCCCCCTTTTGCGGGGCGCCGCGTTCTCGAAAACGCCCCCAATTTACCTGAATGCCGGTTATTTGTCGGGCATATGGACATAGGTTTTAGGCATATGAAACGCGGGGGTACTACAATCCGTCGTATGCTTGCGCTACCGCGTCCCGAACGCGATTTTGTGCAGGCATTTTTTCTAACCACTCTTACTTATTTTGCCGACTTAGCTGCCATGACCGACACCCCCGACCCTGCTGCCGTTTCGTCCCCCGCTGTCAAAGCCGCTGTGCTGTCTGAAGCACTGCCGTATATCCGACGATTCCACGGCAAGACCATCGTGGTCAAGTACGGCGGCAACGCCATGACGGAAGAGCGCTTGCAGCGCAGCTTCGCGCACGACGTCGTGCTGCTCAAGCTGGTGGGTCTGAACCCGGTGGTCGTCCACGGCGGCGGTCCGCAGATCGACGACGCGTTGCGCCGCATCGGCAAGCAAGGCACCTTCATCCAGGGCATGCGCGTGACCGATGCCGAGACCATGGAAGTGGTTGAATGGGTGCTGGGCGGCCAGGTGCAGCAAGACATCGTCATGATGATCAACGAAGTCGGCGGCAAGGCCGTGGGCCTGACCGGCAAGGACGGCGGCCTGATCCAGGCTCAGAAGAAGCTGATGGCCAACAAGGACAATCCCAGCGAACCGATCGACATCGGCTTCGTGGGCGACATCACGCTGGTCGAGCCGGCCGTCGTGAAGGCCTTGCAGGACGACCAGTTCATCCCCGTGATTTCGCCCATCGGCTATGGCGAAGACGGCACGGCCTACAACATCAACGCCGACGTCGTCGCCGGCAAGATGGCCGAAGTGCTGGGCGCTGAAAAGCTGTTGATGCTGACCAACACCCCGGGCGTGCTGGACAAGGCCGGCAAGCTGCTGCGCAGCCTGTCCGCCCAGACGATCGACGAGCTCTTCGCGGACGGCACGATCTCGGGCGGCATGCTGCCCAAGATCTCGTCGGCGCTGGACGCCGCCAAGAATGGCGTGAACTCCGTGCACATCGTCGACGGCCGCGTGCCGCACTGCCTGCTGCTGGAAATTCTGACCGACCAGGGCGTCGGCACGATGATCAGCTCGCACTGATGTCCCTTCCGCAGCGCTCCGCGCTTCCCCCCAGGAGGCGCTGCTGCGGACCGGCGGAGCCGGCGCCGCACCGCCCGAATTGGGTCGGCCCGTATTGGGACGGCCCGGATCGGGTCGGCCTTGCCATCCCTTGCCGGCGGTGCGCCTGATGCGCGCCCAGCGTCAATTGTTGCGGCCGGCGGTGCGCATGCGCCGCTCGCGCCGCATGGCCACAGGCGTTTCCGAACGCCTGTGGCTGTTCGATCTGGACAATACGCTCCACGACACCTCGCACGCCATCTTCCCCAAGATCGACCACGGCATGACGATGGCCGTGGCCGAGGCCTTGAACGTGGACATCGACACGGCCAACGACGTGCGTCGGCTGTACTGGAAGCGCTACGGCGCCACGATGATCGGCATGGTGCGGCATCACGGCGTGAACCCGCACGACTTCCTGCACCGCAGCCACGACTTCGACGTGAACCCGCTGGTTCGCGCCGAAAAGGCGCTGGCCTACAAGCTGCGTCAACTGCCCGGCCGCAAGGTGCTGTTGACCAACGCGCCGCTGCATTACGCCCGCGCGGTGCTGTCCCGCCTGGGCATCCTGCGCCAGTTCGACAGCCTGTGGGCCATCGAGCACATGCGCCTGCACGGCGAATTCCGGCCCAAGCCGTCACCCGCCCTGCTGCGCTACGTGCTGGCCCGCGAAGGCGTGCCGGCGCACCGCGCGGTCCTGGTGGAAGACACGCTGGCCAACCTGCGCGGCGCGCGCCAGGCGGGCGTGCGCACGGTGCACGTCTATCACCCCGGTACGCCCTTTTCACGCGGCCGTTCGCACCGCCCGGCCTACGTCGACTTGCGGGTAAACTCCGTCAGTGATTTGTTGTTACGCCGACGTCCCCTGCGGGGATAGCGGCGCGCTCCTCCCCCCATTCACCGTCAAGCCTGCGCGAGAGCAGTCCCTTCCATGGCGAGCAAACCCGGCGAGCGCAAGACCCAGATTCTGCAGACACTGGCCGAGATGCTGGAGCAGCCGCATGCGGCCCGCATCACCACGGCCGCCCTGGCCGCGCGCCTTGAAGTGTCCGAAGCCGCACTCTACCGGCACTTCGCCAGCAAGGCGCAAATGTTCGAAGGGTTGATCGAATTCATCGAAACCAGCATCTTCACGCTGGTGAACCAGATTGCCGCCGCCGAACCCTATGGCGTGCCGCAAGCGCACAAGACCGTCTCCATGCTGCTGACCTTCTCGGAACGCAACAAGGGCATGACGCGGGTGCTGACCGGCGACGCGCTGGTGACGGAAGACAACCGGCTGCAAGAGCGCATCAACCATATCAATGACCGCATCGAAACGTCGCTGAAGCAGTCGCTGCGCATCGCCATCACGGACGGCGGCCTGGCCCCGGACGCCAATGTGGCCGCGCATGCCAGCCTGCTGACGCACCTGGTGCTGGGCCGATGGCTGCGCTATGCGCAGAGCGGCTGGCGCGTGGCGCCCACGCTGCACCTGGATGAGCAGTTGCGGCTCACGCTGGGTTGAGCCGCGCATTTGCGCCATAACACGAACGAATTAACGTAGAACTGTCGCGGCCACCCTGGCTGTCCCGGCACAATTAGTGTGCATCTACGCAACATTCCAAGACTTGCGACCAACGAGGGCGGACGAGCATAATGCCCCAGATGGGTTTTCCACAAGCGCAAATCTTCTTCGGTTTGACCCACATCAATACGGGTTTTCCTCAATGCCGTCACGATCATCCTGTAGCACCGACACATCGAATTGAATAAACCCGTGCTCGCGGGGAATGTGTCGGAAGTTTGACCTCAACCGGAGATGGATATGACTGCGCCAGCCGCTGTCCCTGCCTCGCAAGCCCCAAAGAAAGCAAAAATACCGATCGGACTCGTCGCCGGCATCCTGGTGATGATCGGGGTGCTGATGATGCCCCTGCCCGCCGACCTGCCGGTCGCGGGACACCGCATGCTGGCGATCCTGGCGTTTGCCGTGGTGGTCTGGATTACCGAAGCCGTGTCTTACGAAGCCAGCGCGATCATGATCACGACGCTGATGGCCTTCCTGTTGGGCACGGCTCCGACAATCAAAGACCCGAACGTGCTCTACGGCACGTCGGCCGCCATCAGCATGGCGCTCACCGGCTTTGCGAATTCGGCGCTGGCGCTGGTCACCGGCGCCTTGTTCATTGCCGCCGCCATGACCTTCACCGGGCTGGACCGGCGCATCGCGCTGGTCACCCTGTCCAAAGTCGGCACCAGCACGCGCCGCATCCTGATCGGATGTATCGCCGTGACGATCGTGCTGAGCCTGGTCGTGCCTAGCGCGACAGCCCGCAGCGCGGCCGTGGTGCCCATCATGATGGGTGTCATCGCGGCCTTCGGCGTGGACAAGCGCTCGAACATCGCCGCCGGCATCATGATCATCGTGGCGCAAGCCACCAGCATCTGGAACGTCGGCATCCAGACGGCCGCCGCCCAGAACCTGCTGACGGTCGGCTTCATGGAAAAGATGCTGGGCGAACGCGTGGCATGGTCGGACTGGCTGATCGCCGGCGCCCCCTGGTCGCTGATCATGTCGGCCGTGCTGATCATCGTCGTGCTGAAGATGCTGCCCCCGGAAAGCGACAGCATCGCCGGAGGCAAGGAAGCGGTTGAAAAGTCGCTGCTTGAGCTGGGCCCGATGACGGGCGCCCAAAAGCGCCTGATGGCCGTGTCGGTCATGCTGCTGCTGTTCTGGTCGACCGAAGGCAAGCTGCACAAGTTCGACACCACCTCGACCACCTACTTCGGCCTGGTGCTGCTGATGCTGCCGCGCTTTGGCGTGATGACGTGGAAAGACGTGCAATCGCGCATCCCATGGGGCACCGTGATCGTGTTCGGCGTGGGCATCAGCCTGGGCACCGCCCTGCTGACGACGCAAGCGGGCCAATGGCTGGGCAACCAGGTCGTGGCGCACACCGGGCTGGATCACCTGGGACCGCTGGCCATCTTCGCCATCCTTGCCGCATTCCTGATCGTCATCCACTTGGGATTCGCCAGCGCCACCGCGCTGACCTCGGCCATGCTGCCCATCCTGATCTCGGTGCTGGCCACGCTGCCGGGCGACTTCAGCCGCCTGGGCATGACCATGCTGCTGGGCTTCGTCGTCAGCTACGGCTTCATCCTGCCCATCAACGCGCCGCAGAACATGGTGTGCCTGGGCACGGAAACCTTCAATGCCAAGCAGTTCGCCAAAGTCGGCATCATCGTCACCATCGTGGGCTACCTGCTGATGCTGGTGATGGGCGCGACGTACTGGCGCTGGCTCGGCTGGCTCTAAGGAGAACGCATCATGAAACTCTCCATTGCCCAAGCCAATGAATACGGCCGCCGCGTGCTGATGGCGCAAGGCGTGCCCGAAGACATCGCCCGCGACGTGGCCGAACACCTGGTCGAGTCCGACCGGGTGGGCTACACCAGCCACGGCCTGTCGATCCTGACGAACTACCGGCGCGTGCTGTCCGAAGGCCTGGCCAAGCCGGACGGCCGGCCCGAACTGGTCAACGACCGCGGCGCCATGCTGGCCTATGACGGCCACCACGGCCTGGGCCAGTACGTCGGCAAAGTCGTCATCGAAAAAGCCATCGAGCGCACGCAGGAACACGGCCAATGCATCGTGACCCTGCGCCACAGCCATCACCTGGGCCGCATGGGCCATTTCGGGGAAATGGTGGCGGCCAAGGGCCTGATCCTGCTGGCCTTCACCAACGTGATCAACCGTTCGCCGACCGTCGCGCCGTTCGGCGGCGCGCAGGCGTGCCTGACCACCAACCCGCTGTGCTTCGCCGGCCCGCTGCCGGGCGGCCGTCCGCCCTTCATCGTCGACATGGCCACCAGTTCCATCGCCGTGAACAAGGCGCGCGTGCTGGCGGCCAAGGGAGAACAGGCGCCCCCGGGATCACTGATCGACGCCGACGGCAACCCGACGACGGACCCGGGCGCGTTGTTCACCGACCCGCCCGGCGCCCTGCTTCCGTTCGGCGGGCACAAGGGCTACGCGCTGGGCCTGGTGGCCGAACTGCTGGCAGGCGTCCTGTCCGGCGGCGGCACGATCCAGCCGGAACACCCGCGCATCGGTGTGGCGACGAACAACATGTTCGCGCTGCTGCTGGATCCGCAAGTGGACTTCAACACGGACTGGCGAACGATGGAAGTCGGCGCTTTCATCGACTACCTGCACGCGTGCAAGCCGCAACCGGGTGTCGAGGCTGTGCAGTATCCAGGCGAATACGAAGCCCGCAACCGCGCCGTGAACGCCGATTCGGTGGAGTTCGATAGCCGGATCTGGGATGGCTTAAAGAAGCTGGCAGCCGATCTGGGTGTTCCGGACGCGTTGCCGGGTTGATCGTGTTTGTTTTGTGACGGGTGCGGGTTCTTAAGGCGCCCGTCACGTCTGGGGCCTGCGATGCGCGGGTCAACGATTGCGGTCCGGAGCCTTCGCTCCGGACTGCCCCCTTGTCATCTTCGTTGCGGCCTACGGCCGCTGCCTTCAGATTCCCTCGGGCTTATCGACTCCCCGCGCATCGCAGGCCCCAGACGCGCCGTGCTCGCATAGTCGAAATCTGACGTCCGCTGGGACGAGTAGTGTGCTTAAGGTTCTTGCACAGGGTATTGGGGTGAGAAGGATCTTGCGGTGCCCGCCCCCGGCCGGCCGCGCGGGCGGCCTTTGGGGGCTTACGCGGTGTTTTGCGTCGGAAGATGGCCGCTCTACGCTTGTAGGCCAGGAAGCTGGCCTTCGTTCGATGGGTGGAGTGCGTGCGGGTAAGAAAATGGGCCGCCGCTAATCGTCACTTGAACACCCGTGCCGGATGGGCGGCGCGCGCGAGACGGTCTACATGCGCAACGGGCTGCCTGCCGCGCGCCGCCCATCTCTACCCCCCCATGATTACGGACACATCAGCACACTACCTCACGCAAGCGCGCAAGCGATCACCACCCCGACGACGCACAGCGCGTATGCCGATTACGGCCGCCCGCGCGGCCGCAATCGGCGGGCCACGCACATCTCGACGCTGAGCACAGGTCCAGCAGCGCACCAGACCAAGACGGCGTGAGCCCGTCGGTGTGGGCGACATGGGCGCGAGCAACCTCGATGCGCCCGAGGGAATCTGAAGGGAAGGCCGCAGGCCTGTACGAAGATGACAAAGGGGGAGTCCGGAGCGAAGGCTCCGGACCGCAATCGTGGGCGCGAGTGGCCATGTCGCCCACGCCGACGGGCGACCTACGAAGCAAAATTCCCGGTAAGGCGAAGCACGATTCCGAGCGAGGGGAAGCACTATCCGAAGCACCGAGACCACATCACCCGCAGCACGACCAAGGAACCACCAGCCCGCCCGAAACCAGCAATCAAGCCTTAACCGACCGATGTCGGCTAATACTCATCATGATCCCGAACGCGATCCCCATCGTAAACAACGCCGTCCCCCCGTAACTCATGAACGGCAACGGCACGCCGACGACAGGCAAGATCCCCGTCACCATCCCCACGTTCACGAACACATAAATGAATAGCATCATCGTCAGCGCCCCCGCCAGCAAACGGCCGAACTGCGACGATGCGCGCGATGCGATCGTCAGGCCGCGCGCCATCATCAGGCCGTACAGCACCAGGATCGCGATACCGCCGTACAGGCCGAATTCCTCGGCGTACACCGCGAAGATGAAGTCGGTCGTGCGTTCGGGGATGAAATCCAGGTGCGTCTGCGTGCCCTTCATGTAGCCTTTGCCGTAGACGCCGCCCGAGCCCACCGCGATCATCGACTGGATCGTATGGAAGCCCTTGCCCAACGGATCGGAACTGGGGTTCAAGAGCGTGCAGACCCGGTGCTTCTGGTAGTCATGCAGCACCACCCAGTCCACATCCGGCTCGCAGAGCTGGTCTTCGTAATACACCAGCGTGCCGATCGCGATGATGCCGGCCAGCATCACCGGCACCAGCAGCTTGAACGACAGGCCCGCGAAATAGATCACGAAGAAGCCCGCGCCGAACACCAGCAGCGCCGTGCCCAGGTCCGGCTGCAGCACGATCAGGCCGAACGGCGCCGCCAGCATCGCGGCAGCCGCCAGGAAGTCGCGGATGCGCACCGCGCCTTCGTGGCGCTGGAAATACCAGGCCAGCATCATCGGCACGGCGATCTTCATCATCTCGGAAGGCTGGATGCGCGTCACGCCCAGGTTCAGCCAGCGGGTCGCGCCCTTGCTGGTTTCACCGAAGAACTCCACGCCCAGCAGCAGCACCACGCCCACCACATAGAACGGCAAGGCCAGTTTCATCAGCCACTTGGGCGGAATCAGCGCCATGGTCCACATCGCGAAAAACGCGATGATGAAATTGCGCGACTGCTCCGCGAAGCGCCAGTCGGTGCCGCCCACCGCCGAATGCATGACGGTCAGGCCCAACGCCGCGAACATCATCAGGATCGCCAGCAGCGGCCAATCGAACGCCGTGAACACGCGTAGCAGGATAAGGCCCAGGCGCTTCATTGTTGGCGCACCACGTCGGAAGTAATGGATTCAACGGAGGCCAGCGGATCGGACCGTTCCGGCCGCACGATCTTGTCCTGCCGGTCTTTGGCCAACCAGTAGTCGAACACCTTGCGCGCGACCGGCGCGGCCACGCTGGCGCCCCAGCCGGCGTTCTCGACGATCAGCGACACGGCAATGCGGGGATGCTCCAGCGGCGCGAACCCCATGAACAGCGCATGGTCGCGCAGGCGTTCGTCGATGGCGCTGGCGCGGTAGTGGCCGCCGCGCAGGCTGAACACCTGCGCCGTGCCGGTCTTGCCTGCCGCCTGGTACGGGGCGTTGGCGAAGGCGCGCCGCGCCGTGCCGGCCCGCACCACGTCCGCCATCGCGTTCTTGATGACATCCACGTTGGCTTGCTTCAACGGAATCCGGTAATCGGGCGCGGACTCGGTGGGCTTGGCCACGCCCGTGCGCGGGTCGCGCACCGCGTGCACCAGATGCGGACGGCGATACAGGCCGTTATTGGCCAGCGTCGACGTGCCCTGCGCCAGCTGCAGCAAGGTGAAGGCGTTGTAGCCCTGGCCCACGGCCACGGAAATGGTCTCGCCGGCGTACCAGCGCTGGCGGTCCTTGTCCTTGTAGGCCGAGCGCTTCCAATCGGTGGACGGCAGCACGCCGCGCTTTTCGCCTTCCAGGTCAATGCCGGTGATCTGGCCGAAACCGAATTGCTTGGTGAAATCGTGCAGCGCGTTCACGCCGATCTCGGGGCCGAGCGAATAGAAATACGTGTCCGACGACACCACGATCGCCTTGTGCATGTCGGTCATGCCATAGGCGGCGCCGCCTGCGTTGCGGAATTTCTGTCCGCCGAACTCGTAGTAGCCGGGGTCGGAGATGCGGTCGGTCGCGCGGCGCTTGCCCAGTTCCAGGGCGGCCAGGCCCACGAAGGGCTTGTACGTGGAACCGATCGGGTAGGTGCCGTACAGCGGGCGGTTGATCAGCGGATGGTCCGGCGATTCGTTCAGCATCCGCCAGTTGTCCACATCGATGCCGTCCACGAACAGGTTGGGGTCGAAGGACGGCTGCGACACAAAGGCCAGGACTTCGCCCGTGTCGGGGTCGATCGCGACGAGCGCGCCGCGCTGGCCCTCGAAGGCCTCTTCAGCCACTTTCTGCAAGCCCAGGTCGATGGACAGCATGATGTCCGATCCCGGCACCGGGTCGATCCGCCGCAGCGTGCGCATCGGACGCCCGCCGGCAGTGACTTCGACTTCTTCCAGGCCGGTGCGGCCGTGCAGCTGCTCTTCCCAGGTCTTCTCGATGCCCTTCTTGCCGATGACGTCGGTGCCGCGGTAATTGCCCAACTGGCCGGCGCGTTCCAGCTCTTCGTTATCGCCTTCGGCGATGCGGCCGATGTAGCCCACCACGTGCGCGGCCGACAGGCCCTGCGGGTATTCGCGCACCCACCGGGCGCGCAGCTCGACGCCCGGGAACTGGAAGGAGTGCGCGGCGAACCACGCCGCCTCGGTCTCGTTCAGGTTGTTGCGCAGCTGCAAGCTGGCGTAGCGGCTGGACTCCGCCGCGCGCCGCTTGAAGCGCCGCTGGTCGGTGGGGCTGATGTAGACGACTTCGGTCAGGCGTTCGAACAGCTCGTTCATGTTGCCTGCGTGGGCAGGCACCACTTCCAGCGTGTAGGTGCGGTAGTTGCGCGCCAGGATTTCGCCGTTGCGGTCCAGGATCTCGCCGCGGCGCGGCGGGATGGGAACGACCGCGATGCGGTTGCGGTCGGCGCGTTCGGACAGGCCTTCGTAGCGGTCGACCTGCAGATACCAGAACCGGCCCACCAGCACGCCGAAGCACGCCAGGGCGAACACGCCGCCCACCCAAGCGCGCAGGCGGAAGCGCTGCTTCTGCTGCTGGCCGGTTTTCTTGAATTCAAACATGAAGCGACGCCGCCATCAGGCGGAGGAAGATTCGGCGTCGTCGGCACCGCGCTGCGGCAAGTGCAGGACCCAGCCCGCCAACGGCCACAGGGCAGCCGTGATGGCCACGCTGATGCACCAGTCCCAGCCCGGCCATTTGCCGGCCAGCCAGGCGTGGATGATCTGGGTCAGGAACCGGGCGATGAAGAAGACAGGCAGCATGTGCATCGCCTGGCTCCAGAGATCGAACCGTTGCAGGCGCCGATGCAGCACGACGGCGCCGTAGGCGACCAGCGTGTACGACAAGGCGTGCTCGCCCAGCGGGCCCGCGTCGTGCACGTCCATCAGCAAGCCGAAGAAGAACGCGGTGAAAAGCCCCACGCGGCGCGGCTCGTGCACGCACCAGAAGGCGATGATCAGCAAGAGCACGTCGGGCGCGCCCTGCCACAAGCGCCACGGCAGGAGAGAAACCAGCCATACCAGCAGGACCGTGGCCCAGACGAAAACGCCGTGCGCCGGCCCCGACAGGCGGTCGGGATGCACGTTGCTGGGAGTGCCCAGGCGACGCCTGGGCTGGGATTGATTAGTCCGATCCACCGGAATCGACCTCCTGACGGTTGGACTCGGCGCGGGCCACATCCACCTGCAAGACCAGGAAGTGGCGATAGCGTTCGGGGTGGGCCAGCGGTTCACACACGGCGCGCGCGAAACCGGAGGCGGTATCGCGTTCGACCGAGGTCACTTTGGCCACGGGCAGGCCGGCAGGGAACAAACCGCCGACGCCGCTGGTAACGATAGTATCGCCTTCCTTGATGTCGGCATTGGCGGCAAGGTAACGGACTTCCATCTTGCCCGGCGAATTGCCGCCGAACGCGATCAGGCGCAGCCCGTTGCGCAGCAGCTGGACGGGGATGGAGACCTGCTCGTCCGTCACCAGGGCGGCTTCGGCCGTCATCGGCGTCACGCGCACGATCTGGCCGACCACGCCGCCTTCGTCGATGACGGGCATGCCCGGCGCCAGGCCGGCCTTGCTGCCTTTGTTGAACACCAGCCGCTGAGTGAACGCGTTGGTGGGTTCGTACATGACTTCGACCACCACGGCCGATTGCGCCACGGTGTCGGTCACGCCCAGCAGGCGGCGCAGTTGCGCGTTTTCGGCGGCCAGTTGCGCCGCGTGGCTTGCCACCTGGGCCAGTTCGATGCGCTGGCGCTGCAAGGCTTCGTTTTCGCTGCGGATGAGGTTGGCCGCGTTGACCCACTCATTGACTTGCTGGACGAGGTCGCGCGGCGCCATGACGGCACGCTGGAAGGGGTAAAGCGCCACGGACATCGCACGGCGCGCCGGTTCCAGCATGCGCCATTGCGAATCCATGATGATCAGGGCCAAAGCAAGGACGACCAGAACGACCAGCCGCACCTCCGCAGGTGGGCCGCGCCTGAATAGGGGGGGGGTCCCTTGTCGTTGCATGAATCTCAGCCCGGGCACCCGCGTCCGTAGCTCCCGCAGCGGCCGGAGCCGTGAAAAAGCGAGGCTCCGGGCTGGCGGGCGGTATTAGTCGTTGATGAAGATGGCGCCCAGTTTCTCAAGGTGTTCCAGCGCTTCGCCGCAACCGCGCACGACGCAGGTCAGGGGATCGTCGGCCACCACGACGGGCAGGCCGGTCTCTTCCTGGAGCAGGCGATCCAGATCGCGCAGCAGCGCGCCGCCACCGGTCAGGGCGATGCCCTTGTCGGTGATGTCGGCGCCCAGTTCGGGCGGGGTCTGCTCAAGCGCGATTTTCACCGCGGACACGATCTGGTTCAGGGGGTCGGTCAGCGATTCCAGGATCTCGTTGGACGAGACCGTGAAGCTGCGCGGCACGCCTTCGGCCAGATTGCGGCCCTTGACTTCGATTTCGCGGACTTCGGAACCCGGGAATGCGGACCCGATTTCCTTCTTGATCAGTTCGGCCGTGGGTTCGCCGATCAGCATGCCGTAGTTGCGGCGGATATAGTTGACGATGGCTTCGTCGAACTTGTCGCCGCCGACGCGCACGGAACCCTTGTAGACCATGCCGCCCAGCGAGATGACCGCCACCTCGGTGGTGCCGCCGCCGATGTCGACGACCATGGAGCCGCTGGCATCGGAGACGGCCAGGCCGGCGCCGATGGCCGCGGCCATGGGTTCTTCGATCAGGAAGACGTGGGACGCGCCTGCGCCCAACGCCGATTCGCGGATGGCGCGACGTTCAACCTGGGTGGAGCCGCAGGGCACGCAGACGATAATGCGCGGACTGGGCGCCAGCATGTTGCGGGGGTGCACCATGCGGATGAACTGCTTGAGCATCTGTTCGGTGACCGTGAAGTCGGCGATAACGCCATCCTTCATGGGCCGAATGGCCTCAATATTGCCGGGAACTCGGCCAAGCATCTGCTTGGCTTCGTGGCCGACGGCCTGGATGATCTTTTTGCCGTGAGGCCCGCCTTCATGACGGATTGCGACCACGGAGGGCTCATCGAGCACGATGCCCTTGCCGCGGACGTAAATCAGCGTATTGGCGGTACCGAGGTCGATCGCCATATCGCTGGAAAAATAACTGCGCAGGAATCCGAACATGGGAGCTCAGCTAAATTCTGGGGGGAATTGGGTTCATGCCATGGGGCGTTTGGCCCGAAAAACGTCGGGTCCGCCTGTCATCACGGCGATTAAACCGTGAATCATAACTTATAATTTCACCGGAAATAGCGCATAAATGCAGGCTATTCAAGCTTTGTAACGGGTTTGGCGCGTACATACTGCCCAGTCCCGCCCTTCGGCCTTCGCTTATCGATTTTGCAATCCCTATGGCGCTTAATGACACAGATGTGGCCCGCATTGCCCGGCTGGCCAGAATCGAACTGACCCCCGACCAGCGCACCGTTGCGCAGGCCGAGTTGAACGGCATCCTCCACCTGATCGAACGGCTCCAGGCCGTCGACACCCAAGGCGTCGAACCCCTGGCCCACCCCCTGTCCGCCCATGAGGACATCGTGCTGCGCCTGCGTGAAGACGCCGTGACCGAGGCCAGCTCGGAAGCCCGCCGCGAGGCGCTGCTGGCCAACGCCCCCGACGCCCAGGAAGGCTTGTTCCTGGTCCCTAAAGTCCTGGACTGAGCCATGACGAAACCCGCCTTGCACACCCAATTCGAGGGGATCGCCGCTTTGCGCGCGGCCCTCGCCCAACGCCAGGTCAGCGCCGTCGAACTGGCGCAAAGCGCCCTGGCGGCCGCCGACGCGGCCCGCGACCTGAATTGCTTTTTACATATTGACGCTGAATTGACGCTGGCCCAGGCCCGCGCCGCCGACGCCGCCCTGGCCGATGGCTCGGCTGGCCCGCTGGCCGGCGTTCCCATCGCCCACAAGGACGCGTTCGTGACCCGCGGCTGGCGCACCACCGCCGGCAGCAAGATGCTGGAGGGCTACGTCAGCCCCTTCGACGCCACCGTCGTCGAGCGCCTGGGCGCGGCCGGCGCCGTGTCCATCGGCAAGCTGAACTGCGATGAATTCGCCATGGGTTCCGGCAACGAGAACTCGGCCTACGGCGCCGTGAAGAACCCCTGGGACCACGCCGCCGTGCCCGGTGGATCCTCGGGCGGTTCGGCCGCCGCCGTGGCCGCCCGCCTGGTGGCCGCCGCCACCGGCACCGACACCGGCGGCTCGGTGCGCCAGCCCGCCGCCCTGTGCGGCGTGAGCGGCATCAAACCGACCTACGGTACCGTCTCGCGCTATGGCATGGTGGCCTTCGGCTCCAGCCTGGATCAGGCCGGCCCGCTGGCCGCCAGCAGCCGCGACCTGCTTGAACTGCTGGATGTCGTCAGCGGGTTCGATCCGCGCGACGCCACCAGCCTGGAAAAGTGCGACGCCGCCGTCAACGAGCCGGGCCGCGTGCGCCGCGACTTCGATTCGGCCCAGGCCGCGTTCGACGCCGCCGGCAGCCAGCCCCTGAAGGGCCTGCGCATCGGCGTGCCGCAAGAGTATTTCGGCGCCGGTCTCGCCGCCGACGTGGCCGCCGCGGTGGAAGCCGCGCTGGCCCAATTCGAAGCGCTGGGCGCCGTGCGCGTGCCGGTGTCGCTGCCGCGCACCGAACTGGCCATTCCCGCCTACTACGTCATCGCCCCCGCGGAAGCGTCCAGCAACCTGGCCCGCTACGACGGCGTGCGCTACGGCCACCGCACCGAGCAGTACGGCGACCTCACCGAGATGATCAGCCGCTCGCGCGCCGAAGGCTTCGGCAGCGAGGTCAAGCGCCGCATCCTGATCGGCACCTACGTGCTGTCGCACGGCTATTACGACGCCTACTACCTGCAAGCACAACGCCTGCGCCGCCTGATCGCGCAGGACTTCCAGCGCGCCTACGCCGGCCAGTGCGACGTGATCATGGGCCCGGTCACTCCGACCGTCGCCAAGAACATCGGCGACAACCGCGACGACCCGACCGCCGACTGGCTGGCCGACGTCTACACGCTGGGCGTCAGCCTGGCGGGCCTGCCCGCGATGTCGATCCCGTGCGGCTTCGGCTCGGGCCGACCGGTCGGCCTGCAGATCATCGGCAACTACTTCGACGAAGGCCGCCTGTTGGCCATCGCCGACCGCTACCAACAAGTCACCGACTGGCATAAGCAATCGCCAGTAAAGCAGGACGCCTGACATGAACTGGGAAATCGTCATCGGCCTGGAAACGCATACCCAGCTTTCCACCGGCTCCAAGATTTTTTCGGGCAGCAGCACTGAATTCGGCGCCGCGCCCAATACGCATGCCAACGAAGTGGACCTGGCCCTGCCGGGCAGCCTGCCGGTCATGAACCGCGGCGCGGCCGAACGCGCCATCCGTTTCGGCCTGGCCGTGGGCGCCACGATCGCGCCGCGTTCGGTCTTTGCGCGCAAGAACTACTTCTACCCCGACCTGCCCAAGGGCTACCAGATCAGCCAATACGAGCTGCCGGTGGTCGTGGGCGGTTCGCTGTCGTTCTTCGTCGGCGAAGAAGAGAAAACCGTCAACCTGACGCGCGCCCACCTGGAAGAAGACGCCGGCAAATCGCTGCACGACGACTTCACGCTGGCCAACGGTTCGCCCGCCAGCGGCATCGACCTGAACCGCGCCGGCACGCCGCTGCTGGAAATCGTGACCGAGCCTGAAATGCGCTCGGCCGCCGAGGCCGTGTCGTACGCCCGTGCCTTGCACAGCCTGGTGGTCTGGCTGGGCATCTGCGACGGCAACATGCAGGAAGGGTCGTTTCGCTGCGACGCCAACGTATCGGTGCGCCCAGTGGGCCAGAAGGAATTCGGCACCCGCACCGAGATCAAGAACGTCAACTCGTTCCGCTTCCTGGAACGCGCCATCGTCTATGAAGCGCGCCGCCAGATCGAACTGATCGAAGACGGGGGCACCGTCGTGCAGGAAACGCGCCTGTACGATGCCGACCGCGACGAAACGCGCAGCATGCGCAGCAAGGAAGACGCGCACGACTACCGCTACTTCCCCGACCCCGACCTGCCCACGCTGGTGATTTCGCCCGCCTGGGTCGACGAGGTGCGCGCCGCCATGCCTGAACTGCCGGCCGCCCAGCGCGCCCGCTTCGAATCGGAATTCGGCCTGCCCGCCTACGACGCCGCCCAACTGACCGTCAGCCGCGATCTGGCCGCCTATTTCGAAGCCGTGGCGCGCGCGCTGCCGGCGGGCCAGGCCAAGCTGGCCGCCAACTGGGTCATGGGCGAAGTCGCCGCCGCCCTGAACAAGGACGAAAAGAGCATCGCCGATTCGCCGGTGCAGGCGCCGGCGCTGGCCGCCCTGATCGGCCGCATCATCGACGGCACGATCTCCAACAAGATCGCCCGCGAAGTCTTCGGCGCCATGTGGGCCGGCGAGAACGGCGGCGACGCCGACGCCATCATCGACGCGCGCGGCTTGAAGCAGATCAGCGACACGGGCGCCATCGGCGCCATGATCGACGAGGTGCTGGCCGCCAACCCGGCCATCGTGGAAGAGTACCGGGCCGGCAAGCAAAAGGCGTTCAATTCGCTGGTGGGCCAGATCATGAAGGCCGCGCGCGGCAAGGCCAACCCGCAGCAAGTGAACGACCTGCTCAAGCAGAAGCTCGACAGCTGACAGTTCCGTCGGGAATCAGGCTGATAAAAGGCCGCGGCACATTGCCGCGGCCTTTTCTTTTGCGAAGAATGGGAGGTCGACTTTTCGGAGCGGAGGATTTAGCTATGAAATACATCGAGATCAGCGATGAACTGCTGCGGGAGCAGTTCATGGAGCATCTGCTAGCCGTCAGCAAGGGGCAACATTTCATAATTACCGTTGATGGCGTGCGCTGCGCAAGACTGACCCCGACGCTTCCCGAGACAACGCTGGACGCCCATGACGCCATCGAAGAAATGAAGCTGTTCCCGCGATCGGCTGCGGTACCCCACGACGTCGTCCGCTCCTGGATTGACGAGGGGCGAGAATGACTGCGATCACCGTGGTGTTGGACGCTTCCGTCACGCTCGCCTGGCTACTTGGGCGAGCCGATGCCCGGGAAAGCAGGCTGGCCGACCACCTGCTCGAAGTCGCCCACGATTCAAGAAACGCGGTTCCGCCCATTTGGTACTTGGAGATCGCAAATGGCATGCTGCGCGCGGCGCGAAGCCGCATCGCCTCTGACGAACAACTGGCGTCGTTCGATCAGCTCTTGGACCGGCTACCGATATATCCGGATCTGAGCAGCGCGGCCTTCCGGATCCCACCCATCAACCTGTTGGCCCGCCGGCACGCCTTGACCGCCTATGACGCCAGCTATCTGGAACTGGCACTGAGAAACGGCGGATATCTGGCAACGTTTGATCGAAAGCTGGCAGACGCCGCCGGCGCATGTGGCGTCAAGGTATTAGGACGGCATCACGGTCTGGCGGAACCGACGCTTCGATACGGTTAGGGCTGGACGCCACAAGGCGCCTACCCCTGACCCCTTACTTCACCCCGTACTTCGTCCGGTACGCCTGCACGGCGTCGCGGTTTTCGGCGAACGATGCGTCGTCTTGCAGCAACGCCATGATGTCCGACAGCGACGCGATCGCCACCACCGGGATGCCGTAGGTCTTGGCCACGTCCTGCACGGCCGAATGCGCCGACAGCGCATCGTCCGGGCCGGCGCGTTCCATGCGGTCCATCGCGATCAGCACGGCGGCCGGTTCGGCGCCGGCGTTGCGGATGATTTCCACGGATTCGCGCACTGACGTGCCCGCGGTGATCACGTCGTCAATGATGACGACCTTGCCCTTCAGCGGCGCGCCGACAAGGGTGCCGCCTTCGCCGTGGTCCTTGGCTTCCTTGCGGTTGTAGGCGAACGGCACGTCGCCGCGGCCTTGCATGGCCGGGTGGCCGGCCAGCGCCACGGCCGTGGCGGTCGCCAACGGGATCCCCTTGTATGCCGGGCCGAACAGCATGTCGAATGCCACGCCCGAATCCAGCAGCGCCTGCGCGTAGAACTGCGCCAGCTTGCCGACCGAGCCGCCGCTGTTGAACAGGCCGGCATTGAAGAAATAGGGGCTGATCCGACCCGATTTGACCTTGAAGCTGCCAAAGCGCAGCACGCCTTCGTTCAGGGCAAAGCGGACGAAATCGAGGGAGGTGGCGGAAGTGGTGGCGGCGGGCATACGAGGGGGATCCGGTAGATGGCAAACCCCGGCATTTTATCCGGTGTCAGGGCTATTGCCCGGCCCCGCCGCCGAGTCGGTTAAATTCCTGACATTGTTCCGGCCCCCCGCGGCCGCTCTACAGGAGTCTCGCTTTGCTGCGCATCACGTCCATCAATCTCAACGGCATCCGGTCCGCCTTCCGCAAGGGCCTGCAACCCTGGATGGACAAGCATGCCGCAGACGTCCTTTGCCTTCAGGAAATCAAGATCGCCGACGCGGACCTGACCGATGATCTGCGCCACCCGCCCGGCTATACCGGCCACTTCCACCACGCGGTCAAGAAAGGCTACAGCGGCGTGGGCATCTACCTGCGCGACGCCGCCGAACGCGTGAACGTCGGGCTGGACTGCGAAGAGTTCGACCCCGAAGGCCGCATCATCCGCGCCGACTGGAAGAACCTGTCGGTGATCAGCGCCTACCTGCCCTCGGGTTCCAGCGGCGACGAACGGCAACAAGCCAAGTACCGTTTCCTGGACCGCTTCGGCCCCTGGATCGACGCCCTGATGCACGAGCACAAGACCACCGGCCGCGAATTCATCATCTGCGGCGACTGGAACATCGCGCACAAGGAAATCGACCTGAAGAACTGGAAGGGCAACCTGAAGAATTCCGGTTTCCTGCCCGAGGAACGCGCCTGGCTGACCGACGTGTTCGACAAGCGAGGCTTCGTGGACGTGTTCCGCACCATCGACGACCGCCCCGACCAGTACACCTGGTGGAGCAACCGCGGCCAAGCCTGGGCCAAGAACGTCGGGTGGCGCATCGATTACCAGATCGCCACTCCCGGCATCGCCGCCCGCGCCCGTAACGTGGCCATCTACAAGGACGAGCGCTTCTCGGACCACGCGCCGCTGACGATCGACTACGACGCCACGCTCTGACCCGGCCCGGCGTCGTTGCCGTCAGTGTCCGGCAACGACGCCGCAGCCTCCAGGCGCAGCCATGCCAGGAACGCCGCCGCCCGCGGATCGTCCCCGTACGGACGAGGCGACAGCAGGAAGTACGCCGAACCGTCGCGGATGAATCCGCAAGGCGCCTCCAACCGATGGTCGCGCAATGCGTCCCGCACCATCAGCGCCGAGCCGATGGCCAGGCCCAAGCCTGCCGCGGCCGCTTGCAGGCTCAGATAGAAATGCTCGTACACCGGCCCGGCCTTGCTTGGAGCCTTGTGGCCCGACGCCTGCGCCCATTGCCGCCATGCGCCCGGCCGGGTCGCGCTACCCAGGGCCGCCGCGCCGTTCCACGCCAGCTCGCCTGAACGGCCCGCCACGCCGGGCCGGCAGACCGGGCCCGTCCATTCTTCGCACACGCGCTCGGCATGCAGGGCCGCGTCCCATTCGAAATCGTTGCGCCGCAGCGCCACGTCCACGCCCTGCGCCGCGAAGTCCACCGGGCCGCCTGCCGCATACAGATGCACCTGGATGCCGGGATGCGCCCGCTGGAAGTCGGGCAGGCGCGGAATCAGCCACATCATGGCGATCGTCGGTTCGCACGACAGCACCAGCGGCGCGTCGGCGGCGGGCTGGCGCAGCTGGGCCAAACCCGCCGCCAACTGCTCGAACAGGCTGCGCGTCAGCACCAGCAGCTGGCGGCCGGCATCGGTCAGGAAAACAGCCCGATTCCGGCGCTCGAACAAGACCAGCCCCAACGCCTGCTCCAGCTGCTTGATCTGGCGGCTGACGGCCCCATGGGTGACGTGCAGCTCTTCGGCAGCCCGGCCGAAGGCTTCATGACGGGCCGCCGCATCGAAGACACGCAAGGAACCTAGAGGGGGAAGTTTCATCGCAATAGGTGATTTTTTCTGACGGATATCAGCCATTAAAAATCGTTTTTCATTGCCGCGCCAGCGCCACACAATGGGCGCCCCTTCCGAAGCCTTTGTCGCGCGCCTTTCCCGCCGCCACTGCCATGACCGAACTGATCGCCGTTGCCCTTATCACCGTCCTTGCCGTCATCAGCCCCGGGCCGGACTTTGCGATGGTGACGCGATACAGCTACCTGTTCGGCCGGCGCACAGGCCTCGTCTGTGCGCTAGGCATCGCCCTGGGCGTACAGGTCCACGTGTTCTACACGATGTTCGGCGTGAGCCTGCTGGCCCACTACGCGCAGCCGGTGCTGCAAGGCATCAAACTGGCTGGCGCCTGCTACCTGGTCTACATGGGCTGGAAGACCTTCTTCAACCGCACGCCCGTCAGCCGGGACCTGTCCGCGCGCCCCCCGATTTCGGCCTGGCAGGCGCTCTACAGCGGCTTCCTGACCAATGCGCTGAATCCCAAGACCACCCTGTTCGTCATCAGCACCTACACGCAGGTGGTGGCGCCGGGCACGCCGCTGCCCCAGCAGTTCGGCTACGGACTGTTCATGTCCCTCGCACATTGGGTGTGGTTCAGCGTGGTGGCGTGGTCGGTGTCGTCGGTGATCCTGCGCCGCCTGCTGCTGGACCACCAACGCACCGCTGACCGGGTGGTGGGCGCCATCTTGATGGCTTTGGGCGCAGCGCTGGCGGCCGTCCAGGTCTGATTCCACTCTGATTCAGGTGATCTTTCTCAAATAATTAATTGGGGACGTATAAACGAGAAAGAACGGGGCTCCGGACAGCCGGATACCGCCGCGAGGCCTATATTTCCTGAGGGATGCGCCAATTTGCAGCCTTCGGAAATCAGCCCATTAAATGGGGACATATTCATTTTCCCTGTAAATACAAGGCTAATGCCCCTGGGTCACGCCTTCATCCCGGTAAACCCTGTTCCCCATGATTTAATACGTCCCTAATAACGTCGATCAAAAAGGTCTTAAATATCAAGGTGATGGCGGCATTTCTGGCTTTGCGCAGGGCAACAATTTACCCCTACAATTCCGCACCATGCTGGTGCGAACAATGCACCAGAACCCATAATTCGCGCCCCAAAACGGCGCACACCCGCACCTGTTCGAAGCACCCCCGAGGAGATCATGTTGAAAGTGCAGAGTCTGGACGACTTCCTGCGTGGCGTCGCCGCGCGCGACCCGCAGCAGCCTGAATTCATGCAAGCCGTCCAGGAGGTGATGCTGAGCCTGTGGCCTTTCATCGAAAAGCACCCCCACTACGCCGAGCACGCCGTGCTTGAGCGCCTGGTGGAACCCGAACGGGTGATCCAGTTTCGTGTGTGCTGGACCGATGACCAGGGCCGCGCCCAGGTCAACCGCGCTTTCCGCATCCAGCACAGCTCGGCCATCGGCCCGTACAAGGGCGGCATGCGTTTTCACCCCTCGGTGAACCTGTCCATCCTCAAGTTCCTGGCGTTCGAACAGACACTGAAGAACTCGCTGACCACGCTGCCCATGGGCGGCGGCAAGGGCGGTTCGGATTTCGACCCCAAGGGCAAGTCCGACGCCGAAGTCATGCGCTTCTGCCAGGCGTTGATGATCGAGCTGTATCGCCACCTGGGCCCGGACACCGACGTGCCGGCCGGCGACATCGGCGTGGGTGCGCGTGAAGTGGGCTTCATGGCCGGCATGATGAAAAAGCTGTCGAACTCCACCGCCAGCGTCTTCACGGGCAAGGGCCTGACCTTCGGCGGCAGCCTGATCCGCCCCGAAGCCACCGGCTACGGCACCGTGTATTTCGCTGAAGAGATGCTCAAGCGCGTCGGCAAGTCCTTCGACGGCCTGCGCGTGTCGGTCTCGGGGTCGGGCAACGTGGCGCAATATGCCATCGAAAAGGCCATGTCGCTGGGCGCCAAGGTCGTCACCGTGTCGGACTCCAACGGCACCGTGGTGGACGAAGCCGGCTTCACCCACGAGAAGCTGGTCGCCCTGATGCACATCAAGAACGACCTGCGCGGCCGCCTGGACACGTATGCCCAGCAATTCGGCCTGAAGTACGAAGCCGGCAAGCGCCCGTGGCACGTGCCTGTCGACGTGGCGCTGCCGTGCGCGACGCAGAACGAGCTGGAACTGGCCGATGCGCAAACGCTGATCAAGAACGGCGTGCTGTGCGTGGCGGAAGGCGCCAACATGCCGGCCACGCTGGAAGCCGCCAAGGCCTTCATCGCCGCCCGCGTGCTGTACGCCCCGGGCAAGGCCAGCAACGCCGGTGGCGTGGCGGTGTCGGGCCTGGAAATGGCCCAGAACTCCGCACGCCTGGCCTGGACGCGCGAAGAAGTCGACGCCCGCCTGCACGCCATCATGCGCGATATCCACGAGAACTGCGTGCGTCACGGCCATAGCGAGCGCGAATACGTCAACTACCTGGACGGCGCTAACATCGCTGGTTTCGTGAAGGTGGCCGACGCGATGCGCCAGCAAGGCTTGTATTAATCCCCCCCCCGAAGCGCTGCGCGCTTCCCCCCCAGGGGGGCGCCGCTGCGGACCGGCGAAGCCGGCTCCGCGCGGCCCCGATTGGGGCAGACC
>NZ_DBHKZA010000022.1:3765-8685 GCF_057314935.1 Achromobacter sp. | reverse complement strand
GCTTAGTGTTTCATCGCGCCGTGGTCCATGCCGCCGTGGCTCATGCCGGGGTTGTGCGAGGCCGGCTTGACCTTGAACTGCACGGCGACTTCGCCCGCCTTTTCGAACTTCAAGGTGGCCGGCACGGTCGCGCCGTCGGTGAACGGCGCCTTCAGCTTGATGAACATGACGTGATAGCCGCCCGGGCTGAGCTTGACCTCGGTATCGGCGGGCAGCGCAATGCCGCCTTCGACCTGGCGCATCTTCGACACGCCATTTTCCGTCTGCACGGTGTGCAGCTCGACCCGTTCGGCAGCGTCCGACGACACCGACAGTAGGCGGTCTTCCGTCTTGGCGTCGTTGTCGATATCCATATACCCCGCACCATTGGACTGGCCCGGCGCCGACGCGCGGACCCAGAGGTCGTCGATCTCGATCTGGCCGACCTTGTAGTCCTTCGCCCACGCCGAACCGGCCGTACACAGGCCCAGGGCGGCAATGACTGCGAACTTGCGGATGTTCATGGGGTGTCCTCCTAGTGGGTTAACGCCGCCGGACCAAGCTGCGGGCGGCCGACAGAACCGAATCGGTCAAGGCTTCCATCGCCTCGGAGTTTACCCGCCAATGCTGCCAATACAGCGGCACATCCTCCCAGGCGCGCCCCCGAAGCAGCATCAACTGACCTGCGTCAAGGTGCTCCTGGACGAGCGGCAGCGGATTCATGGTCCAGCCCAGGCCGCCCAGCGTGGCCTGCACGAAAGCGCGCGTGGAAGGCACCCACCAGACCGGGGGCTGCCATGGCGCCGGGTCCGAGATCTTGTGCGCAAAGCGCGCCTGCAAGGCGTCCTTGCGGTTGAACACCAGCACCGGGGCCTCGGCCAGCGTCTGCGCGTTCACACCCTGCGCGAAGTAGCGCTTGTGGAAATCCGGCGTGCAGGTGGCCACATAGCGCATGCTGCCCAGCGCGTGGATGCGGCAACCTTGCACGGGATCGGCCAGCGTGGTCACGGCCCCCAGGACCGACCCGTTGCGCAGCAGGGCCGCGGTGTGGTCCTGGTCTTCGGACAGCATGTCCAGCGTGGCCCGGGTGCGGGCCGAGAATTGCAGCGCCGCGTCGACGAACCAGGTCTCCAGGCTGTCGTGGTTGACCGCGATGGGGATGCTGGCGTGGGGCACCTCGTCGTCCGACACGCCCAGCCGGTTCAGCGCGTCATGTTCCAGCAGCGCCGTCTGTTCCGCCAGTTGCACCAGCACCTGGCCGTCCGCCGTGGCTGCCGCCGGCACCGTGCGCTGGACCAGCAGGCGGCCCATGCGGTCTTCCAGCGCCTTGATCCGTTGCGAAACCGCCGACGGCGTCACGCTCAGGGACAGCGCGGCGCGTTCGAAGCTGCCTTCGCGCACCACGGCGGCCAGCGCCCGCAAGTTTCCGTGATCGAGTTTCATGGATTAGCTTTACTTAATATAGTGAAGGAAAATTAGCTGTATTTCATCTCGTGCGCAAGCGAAAATACGCTATCACCAGAGTGCGCAATGCCTCAGGAACCATCATCAAAGCGCCGCCACAGGCGTTGCAGTCACAGGTATTTGCATCATGTTCGCCACCTTGTCATCCCCCCTCTTCCTAACCGCCTGGGCCAGCGGAACCGCCACCGGGCTGGGCCTGTTCGCCGTCGTGGGCGCGCAAAGCGCCTTCATCCTGCGCCAAGGCCTGATGCGTGCGCATCTGCTGAGCGTGGTCGCCATCTGCGCGCTGATCGACGCCGTGTTCATCTTCGCCAGCGTATCGGGGCTGCAGGCGCTGACGTCCTGGTTCCCCTGGCTGACGACCGCCGTGCTGTGGTTCGGCGTGATCTTCCTGTCCTGGTATGCCGTGCAATCGGCCCGCCGCGCCTGGACGGCCACCGGTGGCCTTGCCGCCGCGCGCGACGTGGTGCCGTCGCGCCGCGCCGCCATGCTGGGCGCGCTGGGCTTTTCGTTGCTGAACCCCCATTTCTGGCTCGACATGGTGGTGGTGGGCTCGCTGGCGCACGGCTTCGAGGACGCCCGCATGGCGTTCGCCGCCGGCGCATTCACCGCCAGCCTGCTGTGGCTGGCCGTGCTGGGCATCGGCTCGCGCCTGTTCGCCCGCTTCTTCGCCAGCGCTTCGGCCTGGCGTATCCTGGACGGCGTCATCGCCCTGGTCATGGCCGGCCTGGCGGTCAGCCTGGCCGTGAAAGGCGTCTAAGCCCGGCCTCACCGTCCCGGACCCCCGCGGCGCGCGTGGAACGCGCGCCGCCATCACTTTTATAATGTGCCCGTTGCCACTTTTTCGTCGGGCGCACGGCCGGCCCGCCAGACGATCATGCGCGGACCCTCTCCTTCCAAAGATGTGCGGCTGCCCCCGCTGGCTGCCATCCAGGCATTCGAAGCAGCCGCCCGCCTGGGCTCTTTCGAACGCGCCAGCGAAGAACTCTTCGTCACGGCCAGCGCCATCGGCAAGCGCATCGCCGCGCTGGAAGCCCTGCTGGACGTCTCGCTCTTCATCCGCAGCAGCCGGGGCGCCACGCTCAGCGCCGCCGGGCGCGACTACCTGAACCAGGTGCGCACCGCGCTGGACCTGCTGTCGGACGCCTCGCTGCACAAGCGCGGCGACCCCAAGCCGGACCCGCTGCGCGTCGTCTCGACCCCCACCTTTGCCCGCCAGGTGCTGATCCCTTACCTGCCCGGCTTCACCGCCGCGCATCCGGACGTCGAGCTGGAGATCATGTTGTCCATTCCCTATCTGGACATCATGCCGCCCAACGCCGACGTCTGGGTACGGTTCGGCAGCGGCAAGTATCCCGGCCTGCAAGCGCGGCAACTTACGGCTGACCCCGTGTTCGCCGTGTGCTCGCCGTCGTACCTGGCCAAGCACGGCCCATTCAATCGCCCCGGCGACCTGGCCCATGCCGACCTGCTGCGCTGCCCGATGGAGCCCTGGCGCCCCTGGCTGGACGCGGCCGGCCTGGACTGGCCCGAACCCTCGCGCGGGGTCTGGCTGGTGGATCTGGGCATGATGCTGGCCGCCGCCCGCGCGGGCCAGGGGCTGGCATTGACCCGCCGCACGCTGGCCGCCGAATGGCTGGACGAGGGCAAGCTGGTGCGCGTGCTGGACATCGACATCCCCGGCGAATCCCAGTACCACCTGTGCACCGAAATCTCGCGCCCGCCGGGCCGCGCGGTCCAAGCGTTTTCCCTATGGCTGGAAGGCGTCTGCAAACAGGCATCCCAATGGCCATGCGGCCTGCCGGCCGGTCAGGAATAAATTTCCAGTAAAGGGCGGAACGAATTTCCGCGCGCCTGCCCCCGACGCTGGCTAGCATGCGGCCAACGCGGCTGTCCGCCCGTCGCATGCCTTGGCGCCGTGCAAGCCCCCGCTTGCCCCGCCTGCCCATGCTGCATTGCAACGCATGGCCCGCGCCCCTTGCGCCCGTACTAGGTATTTACGCGGAAAAACCCCGCCGGGTCAGATTCGCGTAAGCGATTAAGCAGACAGTCACAACACGCAACACAGGAGAGCGCCGCAACATCAGATTTCCCGCCGTCTGGCGCCGGCAACCGGTTTTCCACGCAGTTCATCTAATTACAACGGAGACATCCATGGATTTTCGTTTGAAGCTGCTAGCAGGAACCCTTGCATTTGCCGCATCGGCCGCGTCCTACGCCGCCGACCCCATCAAGATCGGCGTGGCTGGCCCCTACACCGGCGGCTCCTCGTCCATGGGCGTGAGCATGCGCGACGGCGTGCGGCTGGCCATTGAGGAAATCAACAAGAGCGGCGGCGTGCTGGGCCGCCAATTGGTGGCCGTCGAGCGCGACGACGAAGCCAAGAACGAACGCGGCGTGCAGATCGCCCAGGAACTGATCAATAAGGAACAGGTCGCGGCCACGGTCGGCTACATCAATACGGGCGTGGCGCTGGCCTCGCAGCGTTTCTACCAGGACGCCAAGATTCCCGTCTTCAACAACGTGGCCACGGGCAGCGTGATCACGCACCAGTTCAAGGCCCCGGAATTCCCCGACAACTACGTGTTCCGCAACGCGGCGCATGACAGCATCCAGGCCCCGATGATCGTGGAAGAAGCGGTCACCCGCCGCGGCTTCAAAAAGGTCGCGATCCTGGCCGACTCCACCAACTACGGCCAGCTGGGCCGCGAAGACCTGGAAAAGGCCCTGGACGCCAAGGGCATCAAGCCCGTGGCCGTCGAAAAATTCAACATCAAGGACGTCGACATGACGGCCCAGCTGTTGAAGGCCAAGGCCGCCGGCGCCGAAGCCGTGCTGACCTACGGCATCGGCCCCGAACTGGCGCAGATCGCCAACGGCATGACCAAGCTGGGCTGGAAGGTGCCGATCATCGGCAGCTGGACGCTCTCGATGGCCAACTACATCGACAACTCGGGCACCAACGGCGAAGGCGCGCGCATGCCGCAGACCTTCATCCAGGACCCCGACACCCCAAAGCGCAAGGCCTTCATCGACGCCTATCTGGCCAAGTTCAAGCCCAAGAACAACCGCATCGATTCGCCGGTGTCGGCGGCCCAGGGCTACGACTCGATCTTCCTGTTGGCAGCCGCCATCAAGCAGGCCAACTCCACCGACGGCCCGAAGGTCCGCGAAGCGCTTGAAAACCTGCAAACGCCGGTCGAAGGCGTGGTGATGACCTACAACAAGCCGTTCACGCACGACAACCACGACGCGATCACGGCGAAGGAAGTGGTCATCGGCGAGGTCAAGGGCGGCCGGGTCGTCAAGGCCAACTAAGCCTGGAACAAGCAGGAAGGCGGCGGCTTCCCGGCCGCCGCCGCCCGCGCCCCGGTGATCGGGTGCGGGGCATGCAGCCGTCTGAAAACAGCGTTCTGCCCAAGGGGGTTGGGACGGAACACAGCGCCTCAAGACACACACCATGATTCTTCTACAGCT
>NZ_DBHKZA010000022.1:0-3665 GCF_057314935.1 Achromobacter sp. | reverse complement strand
GTCGTGGTGGGCGGGCTGATCCTGGGGATCGCCGAAACGACCACCGGTTTCTATCTTTCGACGGGGTACAAAGACGTGCCGGGATTGGTGTTGCTGCTGCTCGTACTGACCTTCAAGCCCGCCGGCCTGTTCGGCAAGACCGCGATCAAGAAGGTGTAAGCGATGAAACCCTTGCACCTGTTGCTATCCATCGTGGCGATCGCATGCCTGGCCGCCGTGCCGCTGGGCGTGACCAACACGTACTACCTGCATCTGATCGAAACGATCATGATCTATTCGATCCTGCTGTTCGGGCTCGATATCGTGGTGGGCTACACCGGGCAGGTATCGCTGGGCCATGCAGGCCTCTTCGGTATCGGCTCGTATGTCGCCGGCGTGCTGTTCTTCCATCTGCAAATGCCCATCTGGGTGATTCTTCCCGCCGCCATTCTGATTGCAGCGGCGTTCGGCGCAGTGCTGGCGCTGCCGGCGCTGCGGGTCACGGGGCCTTACCTGGCCATGGTGACGCTGGCCTTCGGCACCATCATCCAGATCCTGATCAACGAGATGACCTTCATGACCGAAGGCCCCTTGGGCATCAAGATTCCCAAGCCGTCCATCGGCGGCCACATCCTGACCAAGAGCGAGTACTTCTGGCTGGTGGGCGCGCTGCTGGTGATCTCGCTGATCGTCGTGCACCGCATCCTGAAGTCGCACCTGGGACGCTCCTTCGAGGCCTTGCGCGACAGCCCGATCGCATCCGACTGCATGGGCGTGTCGGTCTACCGGCACAAGGTGTTCGCCTTCGTGATCAGCGCCGGTTTCGCCGGCCTGGCGGGCGCGCTGTACTCGTACTCCGAACAGTACATCTCGCCCAACACGTACAACTTCGAACTGACCATCCTGTTCCTGCTGGCCATCATCATGGGCGGCCGCAAGAGCCGCACGGGCGCCCTGCTTGGCGCGTCCATCATCGTGCTGCTGCCCAAGATGCTGGACGACATCGGCACCTTCCGTCTGATCGCGCTGGCCGTGGCCATCCTGGTGACCGTGGGCAGCATCGTCGCAGTGTCCAAGGGCCGCGCTGAACCGCGCCGCGTGGTGGTCCCCGTGGTCGGCACCATCGTGCTGGCGGTCTTCTCGTATTGGCTGGACGCCGTGACCGACTGGCGCCTGACCATCTTCGGCGCCATGATCCTGTTCGTCGTGTACTACCTGCCCGACGGCATCGTCGGCTTCGTCCGCAACCTGTTCTTCTCGACCCGCCGCGCGGCGCTGACGGTCAAGACGGACCTGGTGAAGGAGCAGGACGCGGTGCCCGAGGCGGCAGCCGTGGCCGGCAAGGGCGAAACGCTGCTGACGGCCAAGAGCGTGCTGATGCAGTTCGGCGGTCTGAAGGCGCTGAACGAGGTGGACCTGACCATCAAGCGCGGCACCATCCATGGCCTGATCGGTCCCAACGGGTCCGGCAAGAGCACCATGATGAACGTGCTGACCGGCATCTATGTGCCGACCGCCGGCGCGGTGGAGTTCTCGGGCAAGTCGCTGGTCGGCCTGGCGCCCGCGGACATCGCCGCCGCGGGCATCGCGCGCACCTTCCAGAACGTGCAGCTGTTCGGCGAAATGACTGCGTTGGAGAACGTGCTGGTGGGCCTGCATCACACCTTCACCACAGGGCTGGCCGGCATCGCGCTGCGCACCCCGAAGTGGAAGGGCGAAGAGCAAGGCGCCCGGGCCCGTGCGATGGCGTTGCTGGAATTCGTGGGCCTGGAGTCGCTGGCCAACGAAGAAGCCCGCAACCTGCCGTATGGCAAGCAGCGCCTGCTGGAAATCGCCCGCGCGCTGGCGCTGGACCCGCAGCTGCTGCTGCTGGACGAGCCGGCGGCCGGCCTGACCGCCCCCGACATCGTCGAGCTGCTGGCCATCATCCGCAAGGTGCGCGACCACGGCATCACGCTGATCCTCATCGAACACCATATGGATGTGGTGATGGGAGTGTGCGACACGGTGTCGGTGCTGGACTTCGGCCAGAAGATCGCCGAAGGCCTGCCGAACGAAGTGCAAAGCAACGCCAAGGTTATCGAGGCGTATCTGGGCGGCGCGCCCGCCTGACGCCAAGAGGACAACAAGATGCTATCGATCAAGAATCTGGAAGCGGGTTACGGCAAGGTGAAGGTGCTGCACGGCATCAGCATGGAGGTGCCGAAGGCGAAGGTGGTGACGCTGATCGGCTCGAACGGCGCCGGCAAGACCACGACGATGCGTGCGCTGTCCGGCATGATCCGCCCGACCGCGGGCGAGGTCACGCTAAGCGGCAAACGCATCGACGGCCTGGAATCCCACCGCATCGCGCGGCTGGGCCTGGCCCATTCGCCGGAGGGCCGCCGGGTGTTCCCCACGCTGTCGGTGACCGACAACCTGCTGCTGGGGGCCTTTCCCCGTCTGACGGGCAGCCGCCCCAAGGGCGATGTGCAGGCCGACCTGGGCCGCGCCATGGACCTGTTCCCGCGTCTGAAGGAACGCCGCGAGCAGTTGGCTGGCACGCTGTCGGGGGGTGAACAACAAATGCTCGCCATGGCGCGCGCGGTGATGCTGAATCCCGAGCTGGTGCTGCTGGACGAACCGTCGATGGGGCTGGCGCCGATCCTCGTTGAGGAGGTGTTCCGGATCATTGCGCGGTTGAAGGACGAGGGGGTGACGATGCTGCTGGTGGAACAGTTCGCAGCCGCGGCGTTGAATGTGGCGGATTACGGGTATGTGCTGGAGAACGGGCGCATTTCCGTGCATGGCAGCGCGGAGAAGCTGCGAGATGATCCGGCGGTGGTTGCTGCTTATCTCGGGGGTGGGCATTAGAAGGGATTTTGTGCGCGGGCGTTTGGGTTCTTAAGGCCGCCCGGCACGTAGGTGGCCTGCGGTGCGCGGGTCAACGATCGCGGTCCGGAGCCTTCGCTCCGGACTGCCCCTTCGTCATCTTCGTTGCGGCCTGCGGCCGCGGCCTTCAGATTCCCTCGGGCTTATCGACTCCCCGCACACCGCAGGCCACCTACGCGCCGGGCTCCATCAGCTGCAATCTCACCGCGGCCGGGGCGAGTGGCTTTCTTTTGCTTCGCATCAATGTTGAGGTGTGGTGGAGGGTCTTGCGGGGCCCGCCCCATGCCGGCCGCGCAGGCGGCCTCGTGGGGCTTACGCGTCGTCTTGCGTCGTGATGATGCCGCTTCGCGTGTGGCGCGTGTGTATCGCCATTTTTCTTAAAATGGGTGGAATGCGTTCGGGTCTACCTGCGAACACGGACGCATGCCGCACGCAACCCATCGTGCGACGAGCACGAGACAGTCTTCCTATTAGACGGGTGGCGCGCGTACGGGTCTTGCCAAGCAAGCGTCTGCCTGCCGCGCGCCCCCCGTCGCTCTACCTATCCCTTGTGCCGAGAAGCCACCCGCAAACCACTCTTCACCAACGCGCAAGCGACCACCACCACGACGACCAAATGCGCGTATGCCGATTGCGCGCCGCCCGGGCGGCCGCAGTCGGCGGGCAACGCAAGTCTCGTCATTGAACCGCGGTCTAGCGGCGCAACGAACCAAGACACCGGCAGCCCGACGGCGGGGTCGGCCTGATGGCGCGCAACCTCGATGCGCCCGAGGGAATCCGAAGGGAGCCGAAGGCGGACGAGGATGACAACGGGG